>JAHCKV010000540.1 GCA_026125595.1 Burkholderiales bacterium
TGCTGCGCCTCGGTACGGACATCGTTCGCGAAATCGGCGAAGCGCAACTGCTGGGTCTGTGGATGCGCCACGGCGCCCGTCTGGTCGACCAGGGCCTGCTGCGGGATCTATGGCTCGAATACCTGATGACGGCCCACAGCGCCCGCGCCATTACCGAAGCCCTCGGTGACGATCTCGATCCGGTGTTGCTGTATGCCGCGGGACTGCTGCACGACATCGGCACGCTCGCCCTGTGCTGGGAAGAACCGCACGCGATGGCCCGATTCATCCGCACCGGATACGGCTACGGCACCCCGCTGCGCGAAGCATTCGTCCAGGCCCACAGCCGGTTGGGCGGCACGCTGCTGCGGCAGTGGCGCGCGCCGGCGGCGTTGGCCATCACCGCCGAGCGCCACCACAACGCACTCGGCCCGCGCGAGACTGCAACCACGCTGGTGGTCTTCCTCGCCGATCACCTGCACGCGGCGATTCTCGCGCGGGAAGATGTCGCGGTGACACCGACCGGGGAGTTCGCGCTGGGCTGCTTCGGTGGTGCCACCGAGCCGGTGAGCGCTGCCCTCGCCGCCCTCGGGCTCACCGAGAAACTGGACAAGATCCTGGCCGAGGTCGGCGCCACCAGCCATCGCCTCGAGCTGGCAGCAGCCGCGGTCGGCGGCTGAAGCACCGCAGAGCCGCAGCCGCTTCGGTCAACTGCCGCGGTCGGCGGCTGGCGCACCGCGCTCGGCGTGCAGATCGGCCCGATAGGTCTCGGGCCCCACCAACACGGCAACGGTCGTGACGATGCACATGGCGATCATGTAGGCCACCACACCCCACGGTGCACCATGCATCTCGGCGATCAGCCAGGCCGACACGAACGGGGCCACGCCACCGGCGAGAATCGAACCGATCTCGCGCGCCAACGCAAAGCCGCTGAACCGCATCCGCGTACTGAACAGTTCGGCGAAATACGCGGCCTGGGGACCGAACATGCCGGCCAGCCCGATGCTGATGCCGCCGATGAGTCCCAGCGTGATCCACAGCGGGTCGCGCGTGCCGATCAACAGGAAGAACGGATAGGCATACAGGCCGGAGAAGATCGCGGCGCCGGCATACACCGGCCGGCGTCCGATGCGATCGGACAGCGCGGAAAACAGCGGGATCGTGATCAGTTGCAACACATACGCGATCATCAGACCGCGCAGCGCGTCACTGCGCGGCACGCCTAGCGTTTTCGTCAGATAGCTCAGCGCGAACACCGGAAACAGATAGCCCAGGCCGTTCTCCGCCATTCGCGCACCGATCACGACGAAGATCTCGCGCGGATGCCGTCGCATCACTTCGAGCACCGGCGACCGTGCGACCTTGCCGCGCTTGGCCATGGCTTCGAGGAACACTGGCGTCTCGGTGACCTTGGCCCGGATGTAGAAGCCGACCACGACCAGGACGATCGACAGCAGGAACGGGATGCGCCAACCCCACGCCAGGAACTGCTCCTGCGGCATCAGCGAAACCACTGCGAACACGCCGGCTGCCACCAGATTGCCGACCGTGACCCCGATCGGCGCCCAGCTGCCGTACAGGCCGCGCTTGCCCGGCGGCGCGTACTCCACCGCGAGCAGTACCGCGCCCCCGTATTCGGCACCGGCGCCGAAACCCTGCACCAGGCGCAACAGCACCAGCAGCGCCGGAGCCCACAGGCCGATACTGTCGTAGGTGGGCAGCAGGCCGATCAGGAACGTGCCGCCACCGACCAGCAGCAGCGTGAGCACCAAGACCGGTTTGCGACCGATGCGATCACCGATCTGCCCGAACACGATGCCGCCGATCGGTCGCGCCGCGAAGCCGACGCCGAACGTCGCGAAGGCGGCCAACGTACACATCACCGGATCGAGCGACGGAAAGAACAGATCGCCGAAGACCAGCGCGGCGGCCGTTCCGTAGATGAAGAAGTCGTACCACTCGAGCGCCGAGCCGACAGCCGACGCCACCAGCGCGCGGCGCTGTTCCGTCTGCATCTCTCCTCCTCCGTGCCCTCGGCGGATCGCATGGGATCCACCTTGTGATTGTGGTACGACGCTCGATGACGTCCGGGTCACTGCCCCGATCATAGCTGTTGATGCCGTCGCTGCGACAGCGCAACGCGTGTCCGGTATCCTCGCGCGCCGTGAGTGTCGAACGGAAATCCGCAATGACTGCGCCGCCGCACCGGCCGGACGGCACCCACGCCGACGGCCCGATCGGCGTGTTCGACTCCGGCGTCGGTGGCCTTTCCGTGTGGCGCGAGATCGTCCGGCTGCTGCCGCACGAGGACACCATCTACTTCGCCGATCAGGCCCACGTGCCCTATGGTCCGCGACCGATGGAGGAGATCCGCGCCTTCAGCGAAGCCATCACGCGCGAACTGCTGAAGCGTGACTGCAAGGCAGTCGTCGTCGCGTGCAACACTGCGTCGGCCGCCGCACTGAAGCACCTGCGGGAGACTTTTCCCGGCATCACGATCATCGGCATGGAGCCTGCCGTGAAGCCGGCGGCAGCGCTGACGAAAACGGGTGTGGTCGGCATCATGGCCACACCGGCCACGTTCCAGGGCCGGTTGTTCCAGGCGACTGCCGGACGTCACGCGGGCGACATCCGGCTGCTGAACACGGTCTGCGACGGACTGGCCGATGCGATCGAGGCGAGCGCCACGGGCGGCCCGTCGGCCGAGCCGCTGCTGCGCCGCTTCATCGATCC
>JAHCKV010000541.1 GCA_026125595.1 Burkholderiales bacterium
CATTTCCCTAGAACAACACGCCGGCCTTGCCACGGGGATCGCCCTGGGCCGTCGCCTGCCCGGTGGCGCGGTCGACAAACACGCCCTGCATGTTGCCCCAGCGGCGCCGGCCCTCCTGCACGTCGTGGCCCTTGGCCCGCAACGCGGCAATCCACTCCTGAGAGAACACGCCGGGCTCGATCTCGATGCGGTCCGGCTTGTACTGGTGGTGGTAGCGTGGTGCACCGACGATGCGCTTCAAGTCCACGTCGCGGTGTTGCCGGTGTTCGAGAATGCCCAGCAACACCATGCTGATGATGCGCGAACCGCCCGGTGTGCCCAGCACCAGAACCCCACGCGGATCGTCGACGACGGTCGGCGAGATGGACGTATGGGGGCGTTGTCCCGGCTCGACGATGTTCGGGCCTTCACCGGTGAGGCCATACAGGTTCGACGTCGACAGTGCGACCGTGAAATCGTCCATCTCGTTGTTCAGCAACACGCCCGTATCACCCGCGACCACGCCCGCGCCGAATGGCCCGTTCACGCTGAGCGTCGCGGCGACGCGATTGCCGGCCGCATCGACGATCGAGAAATGGGTGGTGTCGTTGCCCTGCGGTACCTCCGGAACCGTGTCGAGCGCGGCGCTCGGCGTCGCTCGCGACGGGTCGATGCCGAGGCTGCGCTGGCGCGCATAGGCCGGACTGGACAGCCACTGCGGCACCGATACGAAATCACCGTCACCGAGATAGCGCGAACGATCCTGATAGGCGCGGCGCAGCGCCTCCGCCACCAGATGAACGCGATCGGTCTCACCGAGCCCGTCGACGTCGAACTGATCGAGGATGCCCAACGCCTGGGTCATCACGAGGCCACCGCTGGACGGCAGCGGTGCCGTGGTGATCCGCATGCCGCGATAGTCGATGCGCACCGGTTCGCGTTCGACGAGCCGATAGCCCGATAGGTCTTCGGCGCGCCAGATGCCACCACCCGCGCGCACCGAGCGGATCAACTCCCGGCCGACGGATCCCTGATAGAAACCGGCGGCACCTTGCTTCGCGATCGCGCGCAGCGTGTTGGCCAACGCCGGCTGGCGCACGCGATAGCCGACGGTCGGCACCTTGCCGTTGTCGAGAAAGATCGCGGCTGTCGTCGGATCCTTCTGCATGCGGGCCTGCTGCCAGCCGGCCGCCGCCACGTATCGCGCGTCGACCTCGAAACCCGCCTCCGCCAGTGCGATGGCCGGGCCGAGCAATTCTTCCAGCGAGCGCGAACCGTAACGGGCCGCCAGATGCGCGAGCGCCGCAGGCACGCCGGGAATACCGGCGGCTTTCGCTCCATCGAGCGACGCCCGCGCGTCGGGCTTGCCATCGGCGTCGAGATACATGTCGCGCGTCGCGGCACCCGGTGCCTGTTCGCGACCATCCACGACGATCTCGAATCCGTCGGACGCACGATGCAGCAGAAAGAATCCACCGCCTCCCAGTCCCGACGCGAACGGCTCGACGACGGCGAGTGTCGCCGCCACCGCGACGGCCGCATCGAACGCATTGCCGCCACCGACGAGCACATGCTCACCGGCGTTGGTCGCCAGCGGATGGGCCGACGCGACAGCGTGGCGCTGCACGTCGGCCCCGTGGACCGGGACGGCGATCAACAGCGCGACGAAACTGAACAGCAGGACGTGACGCATCGGCGACATCGGGAACGACTCCATCACGGCGTGACCGCGGGTTTGCGGACACGGAACCAGGCGGCATACAGCGCCGGCAAGAACAGCAGCGTCAGCACGGTGGCCACGAGCAATCCGCCCATGATCGCGACCGCCATCGGCCCCCAGAAGTTGGACCGGGACAACGGGATCATCGCGAGGATGGCCGCCGCGGCCGTCAGCATGATGGGGCGGAAGCGGCGCACGGTCGCGTCGATGACGGCGGTCCATGGGGGATGCCCCTCGCCGATGTCCTGCTCGATCTGATCGACCAGGATGATGGCGTTGCGCATGATCATGCCGAACAGCGCGATGAAACCCAGCATCGCGACGAAACCGAACGGCACCTGTCCGACCAGCAGGAACAACGTGACGCCGATGATCGCCAGCGGTGCGGTCAGCAGCACCAGAATTGTCTTCTGCATGCTTTGCAGATGGATCATCAACAGCGTGATCACGGTGATCAGCATGATCGGCACAACGGCGTTGACCGAGCCCTGGCCGCGCGCGCTTTCCTCGATCGCACCGCCGGTCTCGATGTCGTATCCAGGCGGCAGTCCGGCCTTGATCGGCGCGAGCAGCCGTTCGAGTTGCTGCGAGACTTCCGGTGCCTGGATCCGGCCGACCACATCGCCCTGGACCGTGATCGTCGGCAGGCGACCGCGGCGCCAGATCAGTCCGTCTTCCTGCTCGTACTTCACGGTCGCGACCTGCGAGATCGGGATCCACTTGCCGTTGGCGGTGGGAATGCTGACGTCCGCCACGTCGGCGAGACTGCGTCGCTGCACGTCGTCCGTGCGCGCCAGTACCTCGATCAGCTTGTCGCGCTCCCGATACTCGGTGATCGAGAATCCGTTCAACGCCGAGTTCAGCACGACGGACAGATCGGCGGACGCCACGCCGATCAACCGGGCCTTGTTCTGGTCGATCTCGAGCCGGATCACCTTGCTCTTCTCGTTCCAGTCCAGATGGACCAGCCGCATGTGGTCGCTGGCCCGCATCACGTCCGCGACATCACCGGCGA
>JAHCKV010000542.1 GCA_026125595.1 Burkholderiales bacterium
CTTCGGCAGCGGGCAGATCGAACAGCACGGCCTGCACGCCGGCGTTCACCAGATGGGCGGCGATCTGGGCGCCCATGACACCGGCACCGAGCACGGCAGCCCGGCGGACGAAAAAGCGGGGTACGGAGGTCATGCGGGAACCTCGGTCACGACCCGGCCGGCTGCGGCAGCACCCCGGAAAGGGGCCGCCGCGGCCGGGGCGGGTCAGAACATGTAGGTGTATTGCAGGCTGAAGATGTCGATGGAGTTCTTGTACTCGCCGACGATCCGCCCCGACTGCGCCTGGTTGGGAAACGCCGCGTGATCGATCGGCGTGTCGCGGACGAACAGGTGCGCGTAGCCGAAGTCGACCACACCGGTCTTCGTGGCCTGCCACCGGAACCCGACCGCGAGCCACGTCCGGTTGTTGTCTGGCAAGTTGGCCGTCCGCTCCTGGCTACTGGAGACCGGAGATTGATCCCACGCCACGCCGAAACGCAGTTTCCACGCATCGTTCAATTGGTAATTGGCGCCGACGGAGAACCGATACGTATCGCGGAAATGCAGATCCAACTGTGTCGAAGAACCGACATTGGCGCCGCCCGGTCGCACGACCAACGACTGGATATCGCTCCACGTCGTGAACGTGATGTCGGCCAGCAGCGCCCACCGATCGGTGAGGCCTTGATACAGCGATGCCGACAGACTGGCCGGCAACGTCAGATCGGCCGTGATCGGACCCGTCGCTGCCGCGATCGGAACGCCGGTGGATGTATTCACGCTCATGCTGCCTTCGAGCCCCAGTTCGGTCCTGGACCGATAGGCCAGTCCCAAGCGGGTATCTTCCGCGGGCGAGAACAGCACGCCGACATTGAAGCTGAATGCCGTATCGCTGCCGCCGAACTGCGCAGTTCCCTGATTGAGAACGGGGCCGGGCAGTTGGAGCAACTGGTTGCGCCGGATGGTCGCGTCCAGGGTCGTGACGCTGAAGCCGACGCCGACGGCCACCTGATCATTGACCTTGTACGACAGCGACGGATTCAGGCTGAGCGTCTTGACCTCCGACTTCAGCGCCTGGAACCTTCCCACCCAACCGTCGCCATATTCGGTCGCGAGGCCGAACGGCGATGACAGGCTGACGCCGAATCGCATCCGGTCGTTCAGCGGGATCACGGCGTAGAGATTCGGCACCAGCACGACGTCGCCGGCCTGTCCGCCGTTGCCGCCGCTCGGAAAGCCGCCGGGCACGATGGATCCGTTGTTCTGGAACTTCGTGTCGACGTTGAGCACATGTCCCGCCAGCACGACCTGGGCACGGTCCAGTCGCGCCATGCCGGCCGGATTGAAGAACACCGTGCTCGCGTCCTCGGCGACGGCGGCAGCGCCTGCGTACGCGTTCCCGACGCCGCTGGCCCCCTGCTCGATCAGTGCGAAACCCGCACCGCGAACATCGGTGGTCACGCCGCCGACCGCCAGAGCAGCCGTTGCGGCGAGCGCCGCGCGCTTGAGATGTCGTGCCATGGCTGTTTCCTCCTCGACTGATCGGGACCTCGCCCGGGATCGTTCGTTCCCTACGGTACCGCCGCTTTCATGACAATTCCGGTTTGACGGGCCTCGGTTTGCGATCCTCGCCGACGGCAACGTAGGTCAGCGTCGCTTCCGTCACCTTGACCACCTGCCATTTCAGGCCACGCTCCGCATAGACCTCGACCTCCACCGTGATCGATGTCCGCCCGATACGCACGACCTCGGCATAGAAACTCACGAGGTCGCCCACCAGCACCGGCTGCTTGAACACGAACGAGTTCACCGCCACCGTGGTGACCCGCCCCTGCGCTTCGCGCATCGCGGGGATGCTGCCGGCAATATCCACCTGCGCCATGATCCAGCCGCCGAAGATGTCACCGGCCGGATTCACATCGGACGGCATCGGCACGACGCGCAGCACCGGCGCGCGCCCTTCGGGCAACGTCGTCGCGTCGGTTTCGGGTACCGGCATCAACGCCCCCGGAACTGCGGTTCGCGGCGCTCGACGAAGGCCGTGACGCCTTCGGCAAGATCCGCCGTTGTGGCACAGCGCGAAAACGCTGCCAGCTCTTCTTCCATCTGTGCCTCCATGCCGCGGTCGAACGCGGCATTCATCAGACGTTTGGTCTCGCCGAACGCCAGCGTGGGCCCCTGGGCGAGCCGACCGGCGATCCTGGCTGTCTCGGCGGCCACTGCATCCACCGGCACGACCCAATTCACCAGCCCGGCCTCCCGCGCCGCGTGGGCATCGAAGGCATCGGGCAGCAATGCAATCTGCATGGCCTTCTTGTATCCGACGAGGCGCGGTAGGAAATAACTGCTGCCCCCGTCGGGACTGGCACCGATGTTGGAGTATGCCAGCGTAAATCGTGTTCCTTCCGCCGCGATGGCGAGATCGGCGGCGCACAGGAAACTGAATCCGGCTCCGGCAACGGCACCGTGGACCACGGCGAGCACCGGCTTCGGCGCGCGTCGCAACGCCCACAACGCGAAATGCATCTCGCGGCCGAGCCGCTGCACGACCTGTGGCAGCTCCGGCAACTGCGCGTGAAACGATGCCACGTCGCCGCCGGCGCAAAAAGCCTTGCCGGCGCCACGCAACACGACGACCCGCACCAGCGGATCCGCCTGAACCTGTTCCGACGCGGCGCGCAACTCGATCGCCATCGTGGCGTCCAGCGCATTGAGCACGTCGGGACGG
>JAHCKV010000543.1 GCA_026125595.1 Burkholderiales bacterium
CCGGTCATCCGCAATTGCGCGAAGTACAACCGTGTCGCCAAAAGCCCCGCCACTTCGCGACCGCCGGCCCAATTCCACTCCCACGCGAGGCGGCGACCGTCGTACGAAGAAAGTTCGCGTTCGACGGCGGGCCAACTTCCGTCCGGCCCGGCCACTTCCATCGTCTCGCGGCGATGGGTACGCCAGTGCATGTCGAAATCGGCCAGGGCCGTGCTGTTGAAATTGACGAGCTTCGCGCCCTCCCGTTGCCGCTCGTAGAGGCCGACATGCGCGATCACCTGACGCGTGCCGTTCACGTAGCGCGCCTCCTCCTTCCACGAAGGATTGTCGAATCGGGGTGTCCACGGCGCGGTGCCCACGGGCACCTTGCGCCATTCGCCGATCCGCTCAGGCAACTGCGCGGTCCGAAGGTCGAGCGGGTCGGGTGCATGACGTTCGATCTGCCAAGCCCAGGCGGGGCCGATCAGACTCGCGGCAACGATCAGTGCGATCGCGCCCCACGGGCGACCGACCGGCGCGGCGGTCGTCCGGCTCTCGGTCGACGGCAACGTCGAATCCGCCTTGGGTTCTGCCATCCAGAATGTACCGACGAAGAACAAGCCGGTCATCACGATCCCGAAAAACAACCAGCCGTAGATCAGATGGTCGACGCCGACGGCGATCTCGTTGCCGCTCAGATGCCCGAGCAGCACGATGAAGTAGGCCCGAGCCCAGTTGGCGATGACCGGTACGATCAGTGAAAGCGCGACGAACCCAAGCCGTCGGCGCCAGGAACGGAAGCTGAGATAGCTGAACAGCGTGCCGGCGAAGAACGACACGAGCAGATAGCGGATGCCGCTGCATTCCTCGACGACCGACCAGCTGCCGGACGGGATGACGAAACTGTTGCCATCGCGATAGACCGGCACACTCGATGCGCGCAGCGCCATGACGGTGAAGTCGGCGGTGGCATTGATCATGTGGGGAATGAAGATTTCACCGAAGGGCCACGCGAACAGCATGAAGCACAGCGGGAATATCGCGGCACGACCGAATTCCTTGCCCAGCACGGTGACGATCGCGACGGGAATCGACGCGACCAGCGCAAAATCCTGCAGGCTGTTGATGTTGGCGGCGTATCCGACGAGCCAGATCAGACTCAACAGCGCGAGAAGCGGTACAAATTGCAGGAACGGTCGGAACGTCAGCGTTGCCAGGCGATCGCGCATGCGCCACAACAGCCATACGCTGATCGGAAACACGGCGATGCAATGGGAGTAGGTGTCGGAGCGCTGCCAGGTGTCGACCAGATTGAGGGCCGTGCCCCAATAGACCGAGAAGACCAGCAGCACGACGATCGCCGCCGTCACGACGAGTCGTCGACGAATCACCGGTCCCGGCTCGGAAGCCATCACCGCGCGGGCACGAGGCAGATCGACCGGATTCATCGTTCTTACGCAGCCGGAGCGGCAACCGCCGATACCGGATGGGCATCGGACCGCGGGCCGCTCGCTGCTTCGAATCGCAAAGCGGCGTCCACCGGGGCCAGGCAGGCGTCCCAGTGATAACGGTCGACAATCCGACGGCGCGCGGCGATGCCCAATGCGGGCGCCGGCGTATCCAGCAGATCCGTGACGGCAACCCCGAAGGCGCTCGCGGATGCGGCCACCCGGACTTCGTGCGGAGCAGTGGCGTCAATGCCTTCCAGCGCCTGCGGCGTCACGACCACGGACCGTGCCATGGCCATCGCCTCCAGCACCTTGTTCTGCACACCACGGGCGATGCGCAGTGGCGCGACCGCAACGTCGGCATGGGCGAGAAACGGCCGCACATCGGGAACGCTGCCGGTCACCCGAACACCGGCTTGTGTGGCGAGCGCCCGCACGGCATCCGTCGGACGCGATCCGACGATGGTGAACACTGCTTCCGGGTGCCGGGCGCGGATGCCGGGCAACACCTCGTTCACCATCCACGTGACCGCATCGACATTGGGCCAGTAATCCATCGCGCCGGTGAACACGATGGACATCTCGCCCGGTGGAAACGGGTTCTCATAGTCCCGCTCGGGTGAGAAATACTCGGCGTCGACGCCATTGTCGAAATGATGGATTCGTTTCGCGGCGGCCGGGGCGATCCGACGCATCAGCGTCGCTTCGGCGGCGGAAACCAGGAACGTCGCATCGAAGTCGGCGGCAATCCGTGCTTCCCATCGCGCCAGACGGTTCGCTTCGCGGCGATAGATCCAGCGCTTCGGTCCGGAGGTCTTGTCCGCGTACTGGCGCCATTTGTCCGAATCGACATCCACGAAGTCGGCGACGCGTCGCGTCGACAGGCCTTCGGCATACTGGGCCATTGCGGAGGAGTACACGACGACGCCCGCTAGCGGGCGCGACTCGGCCAACTGCCGCACCCAGCGGTGCAGTTCGGCATCCGCATAGAACGGCAACGACAACGCCTGTCCGGTCAGCAATCCACCGAGACTGCGCAATGTGGCGGAACGCCGGGCCAACGGCCGGAGACAGCATTCTCCGCACAAGCGCTCCACCGTTTCCCGGTGACGCCAATCATCATCGTCGTCGACGAACGTCCCCAGATGAACGGTGTGATGCCGCGCAAGGTGCTTCAGCAGGTGATACGACCGGATCTTGTCACCCTTGTTGGGAGGGTACGGAATCCGATGGGAAAGGAACAACAGTTCGGTCACGGCACGCTCAGCCGAGAT
>JAHCKV010000544.1 GCA_026125595.1 Burkholderiales bacterium
GCGATGCGTTCGCGCTCGCCGGCGCCGAAGAGGGCGAGGCCCTGTCCGGCGCGGTGCGTCTGACCGATTTCAACGGCGATCGCGAGGCCGATCTGCTGGTCACCGGCGACGAAGGCAGCTACCTGCTGTTCGGACCGGTGCAGCTCGATGCGGTGGCCGATGTCGCGGGCGAGGCCGACGTGCTGATCGACGCCGACGTCGGTCGCGCCGCGGACCGCATGGGCGACATCAACGGTGACGGCTATACCGATCTGCTGTTCATCCGCCGCGCCGACAACGGTGCCAGTTCGGTCATCACGGCCGTCCTCGGCGGTCCGCGCGAGATGAGCCCGATCGACCTGCCGCGCCGCATCGATCGCGCGTGGATCGATCAGGTGCTGGCCGTGACCGACCAGAACCGGGTGCGGCAGATCGAGGTCGGCGTTTCCGCCGGCACCACGTCGCTGCTGGCGACGGCGCTGTCCAACGAAGGCAGCACGTTGTCGGTATTGAACTGGAACGACGATGGCTTCGCCGACATCCTGGTGACGGCCGAGACGCCGTTCACCGGCGCCAGCCAGACGCTCGCCGGTTTCGTGCTGTCGGGCCAGTCGATGTGGAGTGCGGAAGACGCCGCGCGTACCGCATGGGGCGTGTCGTCGCTGGCGCGGTTCGTCTACGCCGCGCCGAGTGCGACGCAGATCCGCACCGAAGCGCAGGCTCTGCTGCTCGATGGCGGCGGCACCGGCTCGGCGTCGTCGCGGGCCGTCAACAACTCGCGCTTCGTCACGACGGTGGCCGGTGACATCAACGGCGACGGTCTCGACGACGTGCTGATCGCCGATGCCGGCGCCATCGTGTTTCCTGGCGCAGGGGAGGGGGGCGGCGAAGGTGCCCTGGCCGATCGCATTCCGAACTACGGAAAGACCTATCTCGTCACCGGCCGCACAGCGGTCAACAACGCGTTGTCGATCACGACGGCGAGCAGTGCCGTCGTGGCCGGCTTCGGCATCGGCGGCGGCGTGTCGGCACTGGGCGATCTGGATGGAGACGGCTACGACGAGTTCGCGGTGAGCCGCACTGTCGAGGGCCGCAAATCCGGGCCGTCGGATCGCAACGAGGAGGGCGGCGCGCTCGTGTTCCGCGGCAGTGCCGCGATGCCCGGTACCGCGAATCCGCTGCAGGCCGAAGACGCGTTCATCACGATCCGCCGCGACGCGGCGGCCGACATTCCGGCGGGCGTCACGTACGGCGGCGTGCTGCAGGTCAGCGCCGGCGACTTCAATGCCGATGGCAAGGCCGATCTGCTGATCGGCGAGCCGACGCGCGTCACCACCGCGACCGGCAGCGGCAACGTGCTCGACACCGATCAGCGTGGCACCGCCTATGTCGTCTTCTCCGCGATCGAGCAGGATGGCGATGTCGTGCTGACGCAGGCCGATTCGATCATCCGCGGCCAGTTCGAGTTCGATCGTTTCGGGCGGCTCGCCACGACGCCGGCCATGGATATCGACAGCGACGGCAACGACGATCTGCTGATCGGTGCGCGCGGCGCGGACTTCATCACCGAATCGGTCGTGCCCGGTGCCGGCAAACTGTTCGTCGGCTACGGCAGCTCGACGCCGCCGAGCCTGCCGGCCCAGGACCAGATCATCGATCTGCTGAACCTGACGGTCGCCGGCAGCGGCGACTACCTGGTGGACACGAACACCGGCAGGCCGGAAGTGTTCGAGAGCCTCGACATCAATGGCGATGGCATCGACGATTTCGTGCTGCAGTCCGGCGAGAGTCAGAAGTGGTATCGCTTCACGACGCTCGGCGACGGCGAGAACGGCAACGTGATCCGCGTCGGCGCCGGTGTCGTCGACACGTTCGTCGAAGCGGTCCGCGTCGGCGGCAGCGACACCGTCACCGTCAATCCGTCCGGTGCGGTCGGCGGCCGCATCGTGCAGCGGTCCACCGTCGATGGCGCCATCGGCAGCCTGTTCGTCGCCGATCCGTTCTTCGACGTCGGTCGCGTCACCGAATGGTCGATCCAGGCCGGCACGTTCAGCGGTGCCCGCACCGTGACGCCGGTCATCTACCGCGTGCTGTCCGACGGCAGCTATCAGATCAGCGGTGTCGGCACGACCCGCACCGTCGACGGCGGCACGCAGCGCACGTTCGACTTCGGTCTGGTCAGCGGCTCCGATGCGGTCGGGGCCGACTACCGTTTCGGCTGGAAGGACGGCAGCACGACCGCCGACAACGCCGGTGTCATCGCCTACGACAATGGCTATGACTTCAGCGCCGGCAATCCGAGCTACTACCGGACCGTCCAGTGGCTGGGTCAGGTGCACGGCGAGGCGGGCAACGTCGCGGTCGGCAACAGCTTCGCGTCGGCCGGCAGCTTCGTCCGCGCCTACTCGGTCCAGGCCCAGGTGTCGAAGGGCGCGATCCTCGAATTCGATCTCGGCGCCTTCCTCGAATACGCCGGCAATCCGGAACTGCTCGAAGGCGCGCAACTGATTCTCGATGCACCGGGCGCCGTGGCGCCGGTGGCCGCGCCGACCAACGTCGGCAACGTGACGCCGTCGGGGGGCTTGCTGTACTTCACCGCGCAGGACACCGGATCCGGCAACGAGCTTTGGGTCACCGACGGTACCGCGGCCGGCACTCGCCGCGTCGCGGACCTCAACCCGGGTCAGGCCGGCTCGGCGCCGGCGAACCTCCC
>JAHCKV010000545.1 GCA_026125595.1 Burkholderiales bacterium
CGCAGGAAGAGCCCGGTATCACGATGGAACCGACATCCGGCACGGATCTGTCGCTGGACAGCATCGATCTCGAAGTCCGTAACGGCGAGCGGCTGCTCAGCGCGGCCAGCGCGACGATCGCACCGGGAGAACGGGTGCTGGTGCGCGGCGCTTCCGGCTCCGGCAAGAGCACGCTGTTCCGCGCCATCGCCGGTATCTGGCCCTTCGGTCACGGCCGCATCCGCGTGCCGGCCGGCTTCGATGCGCTGTTCCTGCCGCAACGGCCGTACTTTCCGCTCGGCACGCTGCGCGACGCCATCGTCTATCCGGCGGCGCCGGAGAGCGTCACCGAAGAGCGTCTGCTCGAAGCGATGCACGCCGTGGGTCTCGATACGATGGTCGACCGGCTCGACGAGAAGGCCATCTGGAGCCAGCAGTTGTCCGGCGGCGAGCAACAGCGCGTCGCGTTCGCCCGCGCCCTGCTGCTGTCGCCGCGCTGGCTGTTCCTCGACGAGGCCACGTCGAATCTCGACGCGGTCGCGGAGCAGAAGCTCTATACGCTGTTGACGGAACGACTGAAGGACACCGCCATCATCAGCATCGCGCACCGGCCGGAGATCGCCGCATTCCACGACCGCGTGCTGACACTGGACGCGGAGGCGGACACCCTGGTCGAGACATCGGCTCCGGCGTAGACCATCGACCGATCATCCGGATGCGGGGGCGTCCGGATGAATGCGAAGAAGGCTGCGCCGCCGCGATTCGCCGCGCGAGTCGCGGCTGCCAGACTTCGGTGTCCGGCGATTGTCGCGCGAGACCCTTCTGGAGGCGTGGCGTTATCCTGTGGGGACCGCAAGCATCCCGAAGGACTCAAGCCCATGCCCCTCTCTCCCGAAGACGCCGATCCCGTGCAACGTCTCGCCGCCCATGCCGACCTGCCGCTCACGCCGGATCGCCTGGCGGCCGTCAGCCCGCTGCTGGCCGCATGGACCCGGGACGCCAACGCCCTGTCGGCCAAGATGCGCGCGCCGCAGTACGCCGAAGTCACCCCGATCACCGGGTTGCTGCAGGCCTTGCCATTCGGCGGAGGCGGCAAATGAATCCGGCATTGCTGGACCTGACCATTGCCGAGGCCGGGCGGCAAATCCGCCAGGGAACGATCACGCCGACGCAGTTGGTGAATGCCTCGCTGGCGCAGATCGATCGCTTCGACGACACGCTGAAGGCCTTCATCTCCGTCGACCGCGAAGCGGCGCTGCAGGTGGCGCAGGCCGCGGAACTGATGCTCGCCGCCGGCCACGATCTCGGCCCGCTGCACTGCATCCCGATCGCGCTGAAGGACAACATCGCCGTGCGCGGCAAGCGCACCACCGCCGGCAGCAAGATCCTGGAAGACTGGCTACCCGATCACGATGCCACCATCGTCACCAAGTTGAAGCAGGCCGGCGCCATCCTGATCGGCAAGACCAATCTGCACGAGTTCGCGTGGGGCGGCACCTCGGCCAATCCGCACTACGGCCACGTCCGCAACCCGTGGGACACCTCGCGCTTTCCTGCCGGTTCCAGCGGCGGCTCCGGCGTCGCGGTGGCGACACGCATGTGCCTGGGAGCCATCGGCACCGACACCGGCGGATCGATCCGCCTGCCGTCCGCGATCAACGGCACCGTCGGCATCCGCCCCACCTACGGCCGCGTCAGCAACCACGGCATCATCCCGCTGGCGTGGTCCATGGACACGGCCGGCCCGATGACCCGCACGATCGAAGATTGCGCGCTGATGTTCAACGTCATCGCCGGTGCGGATCCGCGCGATCCGGCGACGGCCTCGGTGCCCACCGATGACTATCTGTCCCTGCTGGGAACGGATATCCGCGGGCTGCGCATCGGCATCGTGCCCGGCTACTTCTTCTCGCACCTGCAGCCGGACGTGAAGCGGGCGGTGGAACACGCGCTCGGCGTCTTCGAGGACCTCGGTGCCCGTCGGGTCGATGTCGACATTGCCCACATCGAAGGCAACATCTCGGCGCAGCTCACCATCGAATCGGCCGAACCCAGCACCTATCACCAGGATGCCCTGCGCCGACGCCCCGGCGACTACGGCGACGATGTGCGCACCCTACTCGAAGTGGGCGAGTTGCTGCTGGCCACCCACTACCTGCAGGCGCAGCGCTATCGGGCGCTGTTGCGGACCGAGTTCATGGAAGCCTTCAAACGAGTCGACGTCTTCCTCTGCCCCACGTTGCCCTTCACTGCCACTGCGATGGGCGCGACCACCGTGGTGATCGAGAACGGTGTCGAGGAAGACATGCTGTCGGCGATCATGCAGTACACCGGCGTCGCCAGCCTGACCGGATTGCCGTCGCTGAACGTCCCGTGCGGCTTCGATTCGGACGGACTTCCCGTCGGCATGCAGATCATCGGCGCACCGTTCAGCGAGGCCCGGCTGTTCTCGATCGGTCACGCGTTCCAGCAAGCGACGGATTTCCATTCGAAGAAGCCGGCGCTGATCGGTCGATAGTCGCCGTTCTCGTCGGGCGCCGCCTGGAAGTGATCTGGCTGCCCGTACCGGCCATGGCGCGCACCGTCGTCACGTTCCCCTTCGTGTCGTAGACGTGTTCCGTGCGGCGGCTCAGAGGTGCCAGCGGCGATCATTCTCAGCGGGTCGAACTCATCGATGTTGTTTTGCAAGACTTGACCCCAATCGCGCG
>JAHCKV010000546.1 GCA_026125595.1 Burkholderiales bacterium
CGGCCAGTTCGCACGGCTGTGCGAGGTCGCCGGATGCCCCGAGTTCGCCGAGGATGTGCGCTTCGCGACCAACCCGGCGCGAGTCCGCAACCGGGCGGTGCTGGTGCCGCTGCTGGCCGAACGCATCGCCGCAAAGCCGATGGCGTTCTGGACCGAATCGCTCGAAGCCGCGGGCGTGCCGTGCGGTCCGATCAACGATCTCGGCCAGGTCTTCGAGGATCCCCAGGTGCGTCACCGCAACATGCGGGTGGAACTGCCGCATCCCACCGCGGGTTCGGTATCGCTGGTGGGCAGCCCGATCAAGCTGTCCCGCACGCCGGTGGTCTATTCATCGGCGCCGCCCACGCTCGGGCAGCAGACCGCACAGGTGCTGACCGACGTGCTGGGACTCGATGCGGCGCAGATCGCCGCACTTCGCGCATCCAGCGTGATCTGATCGCCGACCGCGGTTCAGCGCGACCGCTCGACCACGATCTTCAGCAAGGCCGCCAGTCGTTTCGGGTCGGGCACACGGTCGCGATCGATGTTGGCGATCTCGATCGAGAATTGCCGGTCGCCGAGAAACTGCCGGCAGCCGGCGTGATGCAACGCGGGAATCTTCACCACGACGTTCTCGACCGCCTTGACCTCCCGGGCGGGCACGACGCCGGTCTGGCATTTCGCGGCGCCCACGGCACTTTCCCTCGGCGGCTCCGCGCCGGCCTCGGAATCCTGGCCCGACGCCAGCCACTGCTGCAGTTGCGGCTCCGTCAATCGCCCCTTCCAGCTCACCCGGGCCACAGTCAACCGCGACCGGTCCGTCATGCCGAGAAAGTTGCAGGTATCCACGGTCACCGCCACCGGAACGTCGCCGTCCGGTCCGAGCGACAGCGAATCCGGTTCCGGATCACTGCGCAGTTCGATGCCCGCATCCGCGAGCTCCGCATCCTTCAGCACGCTGCACAGGTCGTCCGCCGGTTCGGCCCTCGCGATACCGCACAACGCCACCAGCGAACACCACGTGATCGCACCCATTCGCCACCGTTGCCGCCCGCCCATGGAGCCCTCCGAAAAGCCGTGAGCTTACGACGAGTCGACGCCGCCGCTACGGCAACCGGACCCCGGTTTCCCGATGAAACCGATGCAGGGCAGCCGGCGGCAAGCGCAGATGCACGTGCTGCCCGGGCGCCATCGACAGATCGTCACCGGCAGCACGGACGATGATCGTCGCGTCGCCACATTTCGCGAACAACAATGTATCGGGTTCGACGCATTCGCTGACATCGACCACGGCAGCGATCGCCCCTGGTGTCTCCCGCGTCGCGCACTCGATCTGCTCCGGCCGGATGCCCAGCGTGACCGGCCCGTCGGGCCATCCCGGCACGGGGACCGTGAGGCCCATCGATGCGAAAACGCCGGCCCGCACGTCGCCGTCGAACGTGTTCATTGCCGGTCGACCGACGAACTCCGCGACGAACCGTGTAGCCGGCCGGCGATAGACGTCGCGCGGTGCGTCGAACTGCTCGAGCCTGCCATCGCGCAAAACGGCGATGCGCGTACCGAGCGTCATGGCCTCTTCCTGGTCGTGCGTCACGAACACGAAGGTAGTACCGAGATCCCGATGCAGCCGCTTCAGCTCGGTGCGTGCGCGGACGCGCAGCAGCGCATCGAGATTCGACAGCGGCTCGTCCATCAGGCAGATGGCGGGAGACCAGACCAGCGCACGCGCCACCGCAACTCTTTGCGCCTGGCCACCGGATAGCTGGGCCGGCTTGCGGCCAAGGTAGGGTTCGAGCTGCAGCAGCCGCGCGATGTCGTGCACCCTCGCTTGGATATCCGCCGCAGACATCTTCCGTATCCGCAACGGATAGGCGATGTTCTCGTACACGGTCTTGTGGGCATACAACGCGTAGTTCTGGAACACCATGCCCATATCGCGCAGGCGTGGCGGCATCGCGGTGACATCGATGCCATCGATCTCGATACGACCCGCACTCGGCATGTCCAACCCGGCGAGCAGACGGCAGGCCGTGGTCTTTCCCGATCCGGACGGACCGAGCAACACGATGAACTCGCCTGTCTCGAACGCCAGATCGAGTCCGTGCAACGCCACCGTTCCGTCGGGAAAGGTGCGGCGCACGCCGTGCAATCGCACGCCCATCAGCCTTTCACCGCGCCGAAGGTCAGGCCGCGCACCAGATGCTTCTGCACGACGAATGCGAACAGCACGATGGGCAGCGTCGCCACGACAGCCACGGCCGCCACCTGCCCCCACAACGTGCCGTGCGGCGTGACCAGCCCCGGGATGCCGACCGTGAGCGGCCGACCGTCGAACGCCACCAGCAGGAAGGCGTAGAGGAATTCGTTCCAGCTCAGCATGAAGCACAGCACCGCGGTTGCCGCGAGGCCCGGCGCCGCCAACGGCACGACGACGCGGCAGAACGTGCCGAGGCGGGACAGCCCGTCCATCTGCGCCGCTTCATCGATCTCCCGCGGAATCTCGGCGAAGAAGCCGCGCATCATCCAGACCACCAGAGACAGATTGAACGACGTGTGGGCAATGATCACGGCATACAGCGTATCGATCAGTCCGACTGCCGTGAAGAACAGGAACAGCGGCACCGCGATCGAGATCGACGGCGCCATGCGCGTCGTCAGGAAGAAGAAGAACAGGTCTTCCTTGCCGCGTAAC
>JAHCKV010000547.1 GCA_026125595.1 Burkholderiales bacterium
TTGGCATCGATCTCCTGGCGCAGCGCGATCAGCCGGTCCTGCGTCAGCAACTTGTCGGGATGGATCACCCGGTCGTATTGCGTCGTGAAGGCGCGGTATGCGTCTTCGAGGATCAGCGTCTCGGTGCGACGGCGCTGCGACGCATCGGCGGTCACCTCGCCATCGGGCTCGGTGGTGGCGGTGGACTTCTCCTCCCGCGTCGGTGCAACACCTTCCGCGGCTTCGCCATGCATGGTCCGCTGGCCGCTGGCTTCCTCGTTCGCGACCTTCAGACCCTCGGCCGCACCCTGCGACAGACTGTCCCGCTCGATCTCGCCGGGTTCGTCGGTCTTCGGATCGATCGGAGGTCCGCCGGCGCCGTCGGTGGGCTCACCGTCCCGGGCGGCATCGAGCCGCGACAGCATGTGCAATACCCGACGGGCGAACCGCGTCTGATCGTCGACGTGGGCCGCCAGCCGATCGAGCTCCGCACCGAACGCCTGCTCCAGCACCGGACGCCAGAACTCCACGAACGTGTAGCGCCGCACGACGCCGATCAGACGCTCGCGGACCATCACGGCGAGCGCTTCTCCGATCGGCGCGCCGGCCTGATCGACGACGCCGGCGAACCGCGGTGCCAGATAGCGTTCGTCGAGCATCGCAGCGATGTTGTCTGCCGCACCTTTCATGTGGCGGGTACCGAGCGTGTCGATTCGCACGTGCTCGATGCGACGGAACACCGCGGCGAGACCGGGATCGGAAGGCGCCAGACGTCGGTGCAGTTCAGCGTCGTGGTACAGGTATCGGAACGCGGCGGCATCGGCGTGCCCCCGCAACACCGCGACGTCTTTCGTCGTGGGTACGGCCGGCAGTTCCGGCACCAGCACCGAGCGGTCCGATTCCGATTCGTCGCCGAGCCGCTGCGCGCCGGCGTAGCGGATGGTCAGGTCGGTCGTCGCCGCAAGGCCGCACATGCATTCGCCGACCGTGCGCAGGATCGGATCCGCCAGTTCCTCGACCGATCGCGGCCGTCGCAGCGCCGGGTTGTCGATCAGGCCATCCATCGCGGGTGTACGGTCCCAGGCATCGTTCAGACCATCGCCACACGGGCGGCCGATTCGACGAGATCGTCGCCGAAGCAGCGCTGATAGAGCTCCGCCACCAGCGCGCGCTCGGTTTCGTCGCACTTGTTCAGGAACGTGATCCGGAACGCGAAATCGATCTCGCCGAAGATCGTGGCGTTCTCCGCCCACGTGATCACGGTCCGCGGGCTCATCATCGTCGACAGGTCACCGTTCGCGAAGGCGTTCCGGGTCAACTGGGCGAGACGCACCATCCGGTGCACCGTGACCCGTCCCGCATCGGTCCGGAACGCCGGTGCCTTGGCCAGCACGATGCCCACTTCCTTGTCTTCCGGCAGATGGCTCAATGTGGTGACGATGGACCAGCGATCCATCTGGGACTGATTGATCTGCTGGGTGCCGTGGTAGAGACCGGTCGCATCGCCGAGGCCGATCGTGTTCGCGGTGGCGAACAACCGGAATGCCGGGTGGGGCCGCAGCACACGGTTCTGATCCAGCAACGTGAGGCGTCCGGCGGCTTCGAGCACGCGCTGCACGACGAACATCACGTCGGGCCGGCCGGCGTCGTACTCGTCGAACACCAGCGCCACGTTGTTGACGTAGGCCCACGGCAACATGCCGTCGCGGAACTCGGTGACCTGCCGGCCTTCCTTCAGCACGATCGCGTCCTTGCCGATCAGGTCCATCCGGCTGATGTGCCCGTCGAAGTTGATGCGCACGCACGGCCAGTTCAGACGCGCCGCGACCTGTTCGATGTGCGACGACTTGCCGGTGCCGTGATAGCCCGTGATCATCACGCGGCGGTCGTATGCGAAGCCCGCGAGAATCGCGAGCGTCGTCGCGTGGTCGAACAGATAGTCCGGATCGATCTCTGGCACGTGATCGCCCGTCGCCGAATAGGCCGGCACCTTCCAGTCGCTGTCGATGCCGAAGACCTCCCGCACCGCCACTTCGATATCCGGCAACGGTGCCGAATGGCCTGCTGTCTGCATGGACGTCAATTCGCCTCCGTCGGCCGGAACAGGAAAAACGCGCTGCCGTAGTGTCCCTGGCTCACCTGACCGCCACCGAGATAGAACGTGATCTCGGCGGCCCGTTCACCGGCTTCCAGGCTGCACAACTGGACCGCGAAGTACTCCACTTCCCGCCCCGACAGATTCATCGGCATCTCCGGCGCACCGATCATCCGGATCAGCATCCAGTGCGACCAGTCGTGGGGCCGCGGCGCACACTCGCGGTCGGCGGACCGATCGGCCTCCGACGGTTCCAACGCCTGCAGGCTGCGGACTTCCAGCGGTGCCGTGACCCGCGATTCGCTGTTCAGTTTGACGAGATAGGTAGCCCATTGGCCGAGCACCAGCGGCCGTGCCCGCGGATCCGGCGACGCCGGCACCACCGTGAACCAGGCTTCGTCGTCGATCGCGACCGACGCCAGTACGTATTTGTCCAGCACATGCTGGATCGCGCCGATGGCCTCGTCGTCGCTCAACGTGGCAACCGAATCGAGAATCGCACGGTCGGCCGTCGACACGACCACGCCGAGGCGGTCGAACGTCTGCAACACTTCAACGACATTTCGCTCCAACCGCTCGCGGGTGGCCTTGATGTCA
>JAHCKV010000548.1 GCA_026125595.1 Burkholderiales bacterium
TCAGATTGACGACGGCGCCGGTCATGGCACCCGCACTGTCGGACGCGACGAAGACCGCCGTGTCCGCCAGTTGTCCGAGAGTCGGCAGGCGCTTCAACAGCGTACTCCCGGCGCAGCCCTCCAGCATCACGTCGAGGCCGATTCCGGCGCGATCCGCGACGGCCTGAAATACCGCTTCGCTGTGCGAACCCAGCGCCACCGTCTCGGCGATGGCGTGGGACCGCAAGCAGACGACGCGAACGCCACTGGCGCCGAGTTCTCCGGCGAGATGACGCGTCAACGCCTCGATACCGGCGCACGCGACGCAGTGTCCGAGGAAGCCCGGCCCGGGCATTCGCGACACCGGCGTGGACAGCATCAGCAACACACCGGACTGCTGCCGCTGCATGTGCCGCGCGACCGCCCGGGCCGTGATAAAGTTGGCCTGCGTGTACACGGTGACCGGATAGGCGTAGTCGGCCACCGTGAGTTCGGCGAGTGGAACACCTTGCACATGGGCCACGCCGACGGCATTCAATGCGATGTCGATGCTGCCGGCCTTCGCCGCCACCGCGTCGGCATGCCGTTGCACCGCTGCCTCATCGAGTGCGTCGACCTCGGCAGCTTCTGCGAAACCGCCATCGGCGGCGATCGCCTGCACCGTCGCATCGAGTTTGGAGCGGGTGCGGCCCGCGAGAAAGACGCGCGCGCCGGCACGCGCCATGGCACGTGCGATCGCTCCCCCGATCACGCCGCCACCGCCGTGGATGACGGTGTTCCGATTCTGCAGCATGGGCTCTCCGGGGCCGGACGTCAGACCGCGGGCGGCGTGGCGACGACCATCCACGACACGCCGAAGCGATCGGCCACCATGCCGAACGCCGGCGAGAAGAAGGTCTTCATCATCGGCATCTGCACTTCGCCACCGTCGCCGAGCGCCGCGAACAATCGCTGCGCATCGGCGACGTCACGTGCCTCGATCGACAGCGAGATGCCCTGGAACGCGGGCTTGCCGCTGCACATGCCGTCCGACCCCATGATGACACTGTCGCCGATGCGCAGGCTCATGTGCATCACCTTGTCGTCGGCGCCGGGCGGGGCGCACTGTTCGTCGCGCTCGGGGCTTTCCTTGAAGCGCATCAGCATCTCGATCTTCGCGCCCAGCGCACGCTGGTAGAACTCGGCCGCCTCTTCGGCGCGCCCCTCGAACATCAGGTACGGCTGGATCATCGTGTTCTCCTCCGTTGCAGCAGATCGACCCTGCAGATCAGGCCTTGCGGCGATAGTGCGCCGACATGAGCTGGGTCCATTGCCCGTCGCCACCCTGCATGTGGGAAGTCAACGTGCGGTGGTCGTCGTCGACGAACTCGATCACGTCGCGGTAGTGGGCCATCTTCCCTTCGGTGCCGAAGTCCGGCCCGACCGTTTCGAGCGTCAGCTTCTTGCCGGCCGCGTCGACCGTTCCTTCGTAGACCCACTGATACGTCATCATCGACCCGATGAAGCTGCCGACGTAACGCTGCTTCTGAGGGTCGTAGCCGAGGGTCATGACGGTCGTGGTCTCGCCTCCGCCCGGCATCTGTCCGCGCCCCACGCACTGCATCCACAGCCCGCCGATGGATTCGACGATCTCGTCCGCCGTCCACTGTTCCACCGGTTTGTCCGGACCCATTGCCGCTTCACCTTCGACGGACCAGCGTCCGACGAGTTTCTGCAGCCATCGATGTTCGTTCTGGGGTTCCACTTCCATCGGTTTTCCTCCGGGTTGACGGTTGATGCGATGCCGCCGGCTGGAGCTACTCCGCCTGCACCGCCTCGACCTGGATACGCAGCGTCACGTCCATCTTGAAACCATAGGGCTTGCCGGCATCCAGACCGAAATCGTCCCGGTGGAATGTTCCCAGTGCGTCGGCGCCGCAGAACTCGCGCTTGAGCATCGGATGCGGTTTGCAGTTGAACAGCTTGATGTCGAGCGCCACCGGTTTGGTCACGCCATGCAGGGTCAGCTCGCCGTCGATCCGTGTGGGCGCGCCGTTCTTGAAGCGACCAAGCTTGCCCTTGTAAGTCGCTTCGGGATACATCGCGGTGTCGAAGAACTCGGCGCTGGTCGCCCAGGCGTTCAGTTTGTCGTGGCCGAAGTCGATGCTGTTCAGATCGATCGCGACGTCGACAATGCCCGTACCGCCCGCCTTGTCGAGCATCACCATGCCGGTGGTCTTGTTGAATTTCCCGCGCCAGATCGAAATGCCGAAGTGATCGGCCTCGAAGCTCGGAAAGGTGTGTTCCGGATCGACGTCGTAGCGCACCGGCGCGGCGACCGCGGTCAGGGACCCCATCAACATCAGTGCTGCAAGGATCTGCTTCATGCTCGGCTCCGTTGAAGTTCGAATGGCCCGCGGCGCAACGGTGTTCCGGTCGCGAACGCGTTCAGGCCGGCCGCGCGAGATAGGCGGCGAGGCGCTCGAAGCATTCGCTCCAACCGCCGCGATGACCGTCGCGTTCGCCGACGGACTGGAACGGCGCCTGATGGAACGTCAGGCGGGTCATGCCGTCCTCGTCGGCGAAGATCACGGTGACCACCGTTTCCATGCCGCGCTCCCCTTCTTCGTCCCATGAAAAGCTGAAGACGAGACGTTCGGACTCGACGATCTCGCGATACGTGCCGCGCATCCGATAGTCGATGCCCTCCG
>JAHCKV010000549.1 GCA_026125595.1 Burkholderiales bacterium
GCCTGCGCGGCCCCCGGTGGCAAGGCGGCCCATATCGCCGAACGGGCGAATGTCGATCTGCTCGCACTGGACCGCGAGCCGGCCCGGCTCGACACGGCACGGGCACTGTTCGACCGTTTGGGATTGCAGGCTCGCTTTGCGGCGGCCGACGCCCTGGCGATCGATAGCTGGTGGGACGGACGGTTGTTCGATCGCATTTTGCTCGACGCGCCCTGCACGGCGTCCGGAATCGTTCGCCGCCACCCGGACGCGAAGTGGCTGCGCCGGCCGGCCGACGTGGCGCTGGCTGCCGCCGACCAGGCCCGTCTGCTGGACGCACTTTGGCGGGTCCTCAGGCCCGGTGGTACATTGCTCTATGCGACGTGCTCGGTGTTTCGGGAGGAGAACCGGGACGCGGTTGCGGCATTTCTCTCCCGGCACGACGACGCGCACGCCGTCGAACTGCCGGTCCTGCCGGGTCAAGACGGCCAGCTTCTCCCGAATCGAGAGCATGACGGGTTCTTCTACGCGCGACTGGTGCGATCGTCCGGCTAGACTTGTCGCAGGTTGGCTGCTGGCGGCAATCCTGCTCGTCGCCGCGGCCATCAGCTACGCGAACGAGCCGGCCATCTACGTTCGATCGGCGGACATCCATGCGGGCCCCGACGGCTACGTGCTCGATGCGACATTCCAGATCGAGCTCGGCAGCACCCTCGAGGAAGCGCTGACCAAGGGTGTCGCGCTGAACTTCGTGACCGAGCTCGAAGTGGTCTACGAGCGCTGGTATCTGCTCAATCTGATCAACCGCGACATCGCCAGCGTCGAACAACGTTATCGATTGAGTTACAACGCGTTGACCCGGCAGTATCGCGTTGCCACCGGTGCGTTGACGCAGAACGTCGATTCGCTGCTCGAAGCTCTCGACCTCATGGCCCGGGTGCGGAACCGGCCGGTCGCGCCCGCCGATGCGATGGATCCCGGTTCCGTCTATGCCGCCCAGCTGCGGCTGCGCCTCGATACGTCACAGTTGCCCAAGCCGTTCCAGATCAACGCGATCGGCTCGAAGAGCTGGAATCTTTCGTCCGACTGGTATCGCTGGACGGTGCGGCCATGACCTCGCGCATGCGGCGGTTTCGCATCGCGCTCGCGTCCCGCGGCGGCAAGTTTCTGACTGCGGCGGTCGCGGCCCTTGGCGCCGTGTTGCTGTATCTGCTGTCGACGGCGAGCAGCAATACGCCGATGTTCGAAGACAGCCTGTCGTGGCTGCTGCTTGCCGGGGTCGGCGTCGTGTCGCTGCTCGTCCTCGTCACGGGTTTCCAGTTGCTCGTTCTGCGCCGCCGGCTCAAGCAGCGGGTGTTCGGTTCCAAGCTCACGTTGCGGCTGACGCTGTTGTTCACGCTGGTCGCCGTGCTGCCCGGCGCGCTGGTCTATTCGGTGTCGGTGCAGTTTCTGGCCAAGTCCATCGACAGCTGGTTCGACGTGCGGGTGGAGCGGGCGCTGGAAGGCGGTCTCGCGTTGGGCCGCAACGCGCTGGAAAGCATGCTGCGTGACCTGCGCGGCAAGGCCGATTCGATGGCGCTGACGCTGTCGGACCGGTCGCCGCGGCAGCAGCTCGCACTGCTGAACTCGTTGCGAGAGCAGGCCGCGGTCCAGGAGGCCGCATTGATCGATCAATCGGGTCGGGTCGTCGTGTTTTCCGGCGACGAGCGGAGCGGCCTGCTGCCGGAACTGCTTTCCGCATCGGTGCTGCGTGGCATCCGCATGCAGAAGCCGTACAGCGGCATCACAGCGGTTCCCGACCGTGGGCTGCTGCTGCGAGTGGTCGTGCCCGTGAACATTCCGGATGGCCAAGTGCTGGCACTCGAACTGGTCCAGCGGGTGCCGGATCCCATCTCGCGCAACGCCGAAGCGGTCGAGAACGCGCATTCGGAGTATCAGGAACTGGCGCTGTCGCGTGTCGGACTCAAACGGTTGTACGGCCTGACATTGACGTTGTCATTGCTGATGGCCTTGTTCTCGGCGCTGCTGCTGGCCATCTTCTTCAGCCAGCGGTTGTCCGCGCCGCTCGGCGTGCTGGCCGAAGGCACTCGAGCCGTAGCCCAGGGGGATTTCAGCCAGCGCACGCCGGTGCGTTCCTATGACGAACTGGGCATCCTGACGCAATCGTTCAATGCGATGACGCGGGACTTGGCGGATGCGCAGGATGTCACGCAGCGCTATCAGGCCCAGCTGGTCGATGCGAAAGGTTCCCTCGAGAGCATTCTCGCGACCCTGTCGGCCGGCGTGATCTCGCTGGATGCACGACGACGACTGCGTTCCGCGAATCCGAGCGCCAGCCGGATCCTCGGCTTCGATCTCGCCCAACTCGCCGATGCGCCGGTCGAACTGTGGGCGCAGCGTGAACCTCGGCTCGCCGCGATCGCTGAACCCTTGGCCGCGGCCCTCGACGATCTGTTCGAGAAGGATGACTGGCAGGTGCAGGTGGCATATCCGGCCGCCGGTGGCGAGCTCGCCTTGCTGGTGCGCGCATCGCCGATCGTCCGGGCGCAGCCCGGTGGATTCGTCGTGGTGTTCGACGACATCACGCGGTTGCTGCAGGCCCAGCGGCAGGCGGCATGGGGCGAAGTCGCGCGGCGCCTGGCCCACGAGATCAAGAACCCGCTCACGCCGATCCAGCTGTCG
>JAHCKV010000055.1 GCA_026125595.1 Burkholderiales bacterium
CGTCCGCCTGGCGATGCGCATTCCGGCCGCCGCAGCCCAGGCCCTCACCGAATTCGAGCGCGAAGGCAAGGAACTGATCCGCGCCTGCGATCTGCCGGGCAAGGTCGTGCTGAACACCGCCGCCGGTCGCGACGGCGCCAACCGGCTGGGCCAGGTGGTTCTGGTCGCACCGGAAGACCGCGCGCGCGTGCTGACGGAATTGCAGGGACTGGCCGGCGAATGGGCCACGGCGAAACGCGCACACTGGCCCCGAACTCAGGTATTCGACGGCAGTCAGGCACCGAAGCTCGCGGACCATTCACTGCGGCGCAGCGCCGATGCGCTGGGCAATCCCATCGATGCCAAGCTGCTGGCGTCGTGGGCCGCATCGCCGAAATCGTCGCTCTCGGGCGGGCTGGGACGCCATGATTGGCGGCCCAACGACGGGCCGATTCCGCTGCTGCTGGGCCGCGAGTATGCGGTGCATGGCGAGGCCGCGGCGATCCTGCGCCGGTTACCGAACCAGAATCTGCTGGTGCTGGGCGGCAGCGCACCGGCGCGCCTCGGTATGCTGAGCGGCATCGTCGCCTCCGCATGCGCACTGGGGCGCGACGTCCTGGCCGATCTGCGCGTGATCGATCTGTCCGGCGACCCGGCGGTGTCGGCAGCGTTGGCCACGGGGGGTGATCGAGTATCGCTCGTCACCTATCCTGCGCATGCGGTCGCGGCGCTCGAAACGCCGCCGATCGGCGGTCCCGAGTTGTTGTTGCTGATCGAACCCGACCGTGCGATGGATCTGCTGCGGCCGACCGACCCGCTGGCCCGATCCGCGGGCAGCGACGCGCTGGAGAAGCGACTGCGTGATGGTCCGCCGGCGGGCCGGCACACGGTCCTGATCTGCACCGGTCTGTCGGCGATGAATCGCGTGCTCGGTCGTCGTGGCGTCAATGCGTTCGCATGGCGCGCCGTGACGCAGATATCGCAGGAAGACAGTCAGGATCTGCTCGGCAACCGTCAAGGGTCGCAGCTGCGCCCCGAAGGCCGCAGCGGACCGGAAGCCGCGCTGCTGGCCGATGTCGACGGCAACCGATTCACCCGCTTCATGCCCTACGGACCCTGATCGCAATGTCTCTCGACGACACGTTCGACCGGATGCGAGTGTTCTCGGCGGCGCTGGAACGCTTCGACGAAGCGCTGCGCGGCAGCATGGCGACGCTCGCAGAGCGTCACGCTGAAGTCGAAGGCCTGTGGCAGGACGCGTTCGCGCGGGACTATGCCGCCGCGTGGGCGCCGTTGGCCGAAGGACTGCAACGCTGGGCGCTGCACGAAGGCCCGGAGTACCGCGAGTTCGTGACGATGAAACTGCGGGCGCTGGCGGTGTATCTGGAAGACAGCCGATGACGGATGCCACGCGCCTCTCCCATCTGCTAGACGACTACGCCGCTGCGCTGGCGACGCACCTCGGTACGGTGAAGGAAGAGTTCGGCCAGCTCGAACGCGCGTGGTCGGCGCTGTCGGAAGTCTACGAAGGCGCGGCAGCGGATCAGTTCCGCAATGTGTTCGAATCCACGGCCGGCCGCATGCAACGCTACGAGGATGATGCCGCCGGGCTGCTCACCGTATTGCGCGCCCGCATCGAAACGCTGCGCCGTTTCGACGCGACCCAGCCCGAGCTGTAACGCTGCGCGATGCCGATTGTCGATCCGCGTCAGTTGATTCCGTTCCTGGAAGATCTCGAAGATGATCTGAAGCGCCCGCAATTCGCGCTGCAGGAGGCCGCCGAAGACACCCATCGCAGCCAGGACGCCGTGGCCGAGGAAGCGGGCCGGATTCTCGCGCAACTGCATTCGGCGGTCGGTGACGCACGGCATGCGTTGCAGGAAGCGACCGCCGCCGGCGCCGATGCCGACAGCGCCCGTGCCGAAGCGGGCAGCGCGCTGCAGGAATCGAGCACCGCTGTGTCCGATGCGCGTCAGGCCCTCGCGCAAGCGCAGGCTGCGGAAGCGCGATGGAATCAGTTGCTCGCCGAAGCGCGCGCGTGGCTGCAACGCGCGCAGAATGATCTGGCGGCGGCTCGTTCACGGCTGGGTCAGGCACAGCAAGCGGCCAGTGCTGCCGCGGCCGCGGCCTCCCAGGCGGCTTCGGCGCTGTCGTATTGCCAGTCGCAGGTCACGTACGACCAGCAGAATCGACCGCAGTATCCGAACTGCAGCGGCTACGCCACCGCGCTCGCCAACGCCCAGGCCGCCCTCGCCCACGCGCAACGGACCGTCCAGGAAGCCGAAGCCGCCGTGCGGCGCGCGACCGAAGAATGCGAACAGGCCGAAGCGCGGGTCCGGTTGTGCCAATCGAAAGTCGAGCTTGCGCGCGAAGCGGCGAACGATGCCCACCGCGCGGTCGAGACGGCACAACGGGCCGTCAATGCGGCACGGCGCGCCGAGAGCAGCGCCGGCCTCGCGGTGTCCGAAGCGGATACGGCGCGCCACGCCGCCGACCGTGCGTTGTCCACGGCCGAAGGCGGCATGGCCGCCGCGCAGGAGGCCGTGCACCGTGCCGAGGAAACGCAGATTCACGTGACCACCGCCCGCCGCATGTCCGACGAAGTCGCGCAGTTGGTCCGCGGCGCGCGCAGCGAGATCGGCGATCGCATCGATGCGCTGCGGGATTTCGATCGCCAGGGCCAGCGGCTGTGAACGCCCATGCATGATGGCATCGCCCATGTCCGCACGCTGGTCACCACGGCCGACGAGGCCGCGGTACGACTCGGCGCGGCCGCCCGGCGCTGGGACGACGACGCCGACGCCGCCCGCGCGATGTGGGACGCCGCGGCCGGCCGCACGGTGTTTCAACGATTTCTGGAACCGGAACGCGCGGCGCTCGCGTCGGCGGTCCCCGCGCTGTCCACGGCCGTGGAAGGCCAGCGGTTGGCGCTCGAGCGCGCCGCGGTCGCCGCCGAAGCCGCAATGGCAGCGACGGCCGACGCAGAACTGGCGATGGTTTCCGCGAACCGGGCCCGGCAACAGGCGAGCGCCGCGCGCGGCGAGATTGCCGTCGCCCGTGGTGAAGCGGGTCGGGCGCGCAGTCTCACCCAGAGTGTCACGAGTCGATTGGGTGCATTGGGAGGCGGATGATCATGGCGGCGGCAGCGAAGCGCGGCATCAGGAAGCGCATCAAGGCAGGTTGGTGGCTGGGACTCAAGCAGTTCGACAAGGTCATCTGGATCGGCACGCTGTCGATCATCGCGCTGTTGCTGGCAATCCCCTACGCCGGCTGGATGCGCGTGACGTCGTCCGACGCGTTCGCCGATTTCTCCGCGGAGATCAACCGATCCATGGGGAATGGATCCGGCCCTCGAGCCGATTCCCCGCCCCCGGCTGTCGGCAGCCGCGGCTGGACCTTCGGTCATGTCGCGGATCTCAACCCGCGGCCGAAGTACGAACTCAAGGCCAAGCTGCTGCCCGCATACACAGCCGTCCGGGTGCTGGACCGAACTGCCGACGGCCAGTGGCTGAAGGTCGAAGCCAGTCTGGTCAACGGCCGCAGATTCACGGGCTACGTGCTCGCCGAGCGCGTCGGGTCGAAGGATCCGGCGGAAGGCACCGTGCCGGAATCGGGTTGGGTCAAGGTCGCCGTGGACAACGTCGGCAGCCTGCGGGCGGCGCCCGATTTCGATGCCGAAACCTTCACCCGGTTGCAACGCGGTCAGGTTCTGGAAGTGGTCGGACGCAAGAAGCGCCGGGAGTTCATGCCCGGCGTGTCGGGCGACTTCCTGCTGGTGCGCAACCCGGGAAACATCGGCCCTCCTCAAGTCTGGGTCGCCCAGAGTCACGTGGAATCGACATCAGCGCCGTAGCGACAGCCTCGCGCCTGGAACGGACCGATTTTCACTGCCGGACCAAGCACATCCCCGGGTTGCGACCCACTCGAACCTTCCCAATGCACGGCCTCTCGGTTAAGCTTCGCGCCCTTCGCCGGCTCGGTCAGCGGCGAAGCGCGCGCCCGAAAGCGCACCGCGGAGAGGTGGATGAGCGGTTTAAGTCGCACGCCTGGAAAGCGTGTTTAGGTTAATAGCCTAACGCGGGTTCGAATCCCGCCCTCTCCGCCACATACAGACCATGCATTCATCGAGTTGGCGAACGACCCCCGAACCCGGGAAGAGCGCATGTCCATGACCTCCTCGCTTTGCCGACTGTGCCTGCTGTGCTGTTGCATTGCCTTCACAGCGCCGGCCCCGGCGGCGGAAGTCGTCCCCCCATCCGGTGAGGATCTGCTGGCGAAATGCGCCCGGGCCCTGGAAAAAGACGGCGAAAAGAAACCCGGTACGGCAGAAGGTGCGCAGTGCGTCGGATTCGTCACGGGTTTCATCGAGGGCCTCGGCTTCGAGGCGTTGTTGAACGGCGGTTCCGGCCAGCAGTTGTTCTGTGCCCCGGCCGGGACGACGACGGACCAGATGATCGAGCTGTACGTCAACCATCTGAAGAAAAGCACCACGCGGGCGAACCGCGCCGGCATCCTGCTCGCCGAAGCATTGACGCAGGCCTATCCGTGCAAGAAATGAATCGCGTCCCGGCCTGAAGTTTCCGTCCGGAGCCGACACGCGTCGGCCGTTGTCGATACCGGTCGCCTCTGCGTCGCGCCAGGCTGTACACCACCGACCACCGGCGCCCCCCCTGTCGCCAGTCCATCGATCCCGATGCCCGTCGCGCTCCGCGTCCGACGGAGGCGGAACATCAGCTCCGGTAGGACGTAGACCGACGATCCGACGTTTCGTGGCCTACAGGTCTTTCGCCTGGAATGACGGAACGTGATGTCCGGGAAACGACGGAGCTTGCGCCATGCAAATCGAAGGACTCTATGTGGCCGGCGACGGTCAGGCCTACGACTACATCGTCAGCGTGAACCAGGAACTCGGGGCGACGCTGATCGAAGGCGTGATCCGCCATGCGGGATCGACGGTGGCGATCGTATCGACGGTCGCGCCGGAACAGTGGCAACCCATCGCCACGGACGGCGCCGACGCGATCACGCCGTGGATCGAGCAGTACGTCGAGGAACGGATCGTCGGCAATCGCGACCGGTCGCGGGGTTGGTGAGAGGCTGGACGGCCCGTCTGCAGATCATCTGGCGCGCCGGAGCGGATCCAGATTCGTCGTATCGATGCGTCAGTGGTACGTGACCGTCAAGTAGACGGCGTTTGCGTACGGATCGGGCTCCGCTTCGCCGGAGCGGACTTCCGCGAACAAGGCCGTGGTCTGAAGCTGGCGTTCGCTCGGCAGGAAAGTGGGCGTTTCGCGGGCCGGAGCCGCGGACAGCGAATAGCGCGTGCCCGGCGTGCATGTGACGCGAACCGGATCCGCCGCGACGTCGGGGACCGTGACCTGCGCGTCGAAGGTCAGCCCCTGGGTGGATACGGCACAGCTCGTTTCCACCGCTGCGGTGACGCGAATGGCATCTCCTGCCGCAGCATGGCCAGCCCACAGAATCGAACAGATGATCGTCACCCACTTTCGCACGACTGCGCTCCACGTTCCGGACCCGGGTGCGAACTTGCAACAAGTGCGCCATCCGTTACCGGACGGGCGACGCCTCGCGCTCGAATGCGGTCCGGGGCGCCTTGCCCCAGGCCAGCACCATCAGGCACGCCAGCAGTCCACCGCGCAGTCCGATCGCCTGCAGATCCGGACCGTCCAGCAGCCATGAATCGGTCACCATCCAGATACCGAACAGCATTCCGTTGATCTGGGCAACGCTGTAACGGGCGGCGTTCGCGTATCGACTGCGGCTCCGTTCGATCGGAAAAAAGGCCACGACCAGCAACGAGATGCCTGGCACCAGCGTGAACACCACGTTCCACAGTTGCCATCGGTGAACCGGAACGGCAGCCAGTTCGAACAGCAGGGCCAGGCTACCGAACACGGCAACGAAGCGGACGAATCCCCACCACAGATGGCCGGTGGCGGACGATCGAGACGCGGTCGCCTGACTCATGGGGTAGCTCTCCCCGCTGGGGCCGCGACGCGTTCCCGCATCCAGCGCAGCATGGCGCCCCGGTTGCCGCCCGTGATGCAGTACTGCGTCCAGGCTTCGTTGGCCAGGGTGGCCGCCTCGGCGGCTTGGGCGTCGGTCAGCGGATCGAGACTGGGAAACGCCTCATGCAGCACCAATTCCAGGATGGCGTCGAAATCATCGGCAAAGCCCTGCCATACGCGGGCGCGGGGGTAAGCAAGCGGCATCGCGGTGTCCATGGTGTCCTCTGCGGTATCGGGAGCAGACGCCAGTCGGAACATTCCGACTGGAAAGCGAGCCTGCTTGCCGCAGTTTTCCGAGGAGAAAACCGCTCAGCGACGTCGACATGCAGCCCCGCGAGACCATGATGCCCAGGGTAGGAATACGCCGAGGCCCGGCGACCACCAAGGCGCACCCGGTGCGACTTCCGGTATCGGCGAAATCGGCGCGGTGGGAGCACGACCAGGGATGCCGAGTGGGATGGAATGGCCGCGCCATCACGTTCGGGAAGGTCCCATCGCCGCTCCTCGCATTCAACGCACGCTGTGGAGAACCTCGGAAACAGCCCCACCCGACACCGAAGTCTGCATCGCTTCGGCCAGACGCCGATTCAACGAGCCATCTTCACGCCACAGCTTGCGCTCCAGCTGATCCGTGCGCATGAAGCCGAGCACATACCAGCCCTGGTCTTCGCCGTCGGGACCGCGTCTGCGCACGCGCACTTCGCCTTTGCGCGCGATGCGCGAGTTCTCTCGTCCGAAGATCTCACGCAACGCAGACCGGACTTCGGCATCGGTTCTGCCATTCTTCGATTCCATATCCGTCTGGCCTCCACCGCCACTCGCCTGATGGGGATCGAGGAGTCGAACGACAACGGATTCCGGACATGCCGTATCCGTCGCCCGCCTGAACTCCAGTCGCATAGCCTCCGCATACGACGTGCCCAGGGTCTGCTGATATGCTTGCGTCCTGAACGCCGGGGCCGGGACTCGTCGGTCGAACCCACGGATCTGCTCCGTGAACCGCCCCTCGCTGTGACGATATGGATGCAGTTTCGATGTCCACGGCTGTCCACCACGGAGGAAGCGCGATGAACTGGTTCATGTCGGCACTGAAAAAATACGCCGTCTTCTCGGGTCGGTCCCAACGCAGCGAGTATTGGTTCTACATCCTGATCTACATGATCCTGTACGTCGTGTTGTCGGTCATCGACGCCGTTCTCGGCCTGTACAGCGACCACGCGCAGATCGGACTGTTGAGCGGGTTGCTCGCTCTCGGGCTGTTCATCCCGTCCATCGCCGTGGCGGCACGGCGATTGCACGACACCGGTCGGACCGGCTGGTGGCAGTTGATCGCATTCATCCCGCTGATCGGCATCATCGTGCTGATCGTGTTCCTGGCAACCGACAGCGAACCCGGCGCCAACAAATACGGACCAAATCCGAAGGGCGTGGACAGCTGAACGCCGCCGACCGATTCGATGCCGTTGGTATGCATCGGCACTTCCCGCCGACGACAGGATTCGCGAGATCCCCTTCAGCGTCGGCGGAACACGGGTGGTCGATCGGCGGGTGAACGGCACGGGGTCCGAATCGGGTGCCGCCCGGTCATCACCAGGTATTGCTCCCATTTGTCCGGGTCGATCGTCGTCCGACCCGATTCCACATCCGCCAGTTCGTGCGTGCTGTGGTACCCCATGATGCAAGCGGCTTCAGCGAGCGAATGCCCCGCTTCGACACGCAATGCCCGGATGTTCGAAGCGACCGGTTCCGGCAACTTGCGGTACGGAATCACGACATCTCCCGTTCGGCGGCCCCGGCGGGTACCGGCATCGGCGGTCGCATGCCGATGATCGGCGCCGGAACCCGGGGCAGATGAAGCGTCACCGGTGGAAAACGTCCTTCCACATAGCGCGTCACGCAGTTGTAAACCAGCACTTCGAGTTCCGCTTCACAGCTCCACGACGATTCGAGCGTGTCGTGCAGCGTTGCGACGATCCTGCCGTCCGCGCCCAGTTCACCTTCCATGTCCCAGGCGCCCTGCGACGCGAAGACTTTGATGTCGTAGAAATATGTCGTACCTGCTGCGCCGACGTAGTGACCCTTGATTCGCATGCGTACTCCTGATTCGGCTTGCGTCGGATGCCGCGATCGACACGCGTCGACAGGCCCGCCTCCACAGTCGAAAGGTTGAACGCGATGCCCCACCAGGTCCGTAGGCCACTGCTCACGGCCCATGCCGGAATCCGTCCTACAGTGGGGGGCACCCGCCCAGGCGCCTGGGCTGTCCGTTGCGGTGGAAGCCCGCAATCGAACGACAGCGTCCGATCCTGCAGACAAGTCTGCGAGAATGCCGCGGATCGACCTCGATGCCGCCCCCTCTTCGCTACCCGCCCATGCGCAAGCTGCTCTGGTTCCTCGTTGCGTTGATCGTCGTCGTGCCTCTGGCCGCGGTCGCCCTGGTGTTCCTCGCGATCCAGGACGCACCGGCCGTGGATCGCGTGGTCACCTTCACGCCGCAGAACATCGAGCGCGCCAAGCGGCTGTTCGAACGCAACGATCCGCGCCGTCTGCGATCCGGTGAGTTGTACGCCATCACGATCGCCGCACCGGATGTCGATCTGGCCGCCAACTATCTGGCGAATCGGTTCGGCAACGGCAGCGCGCGATTCAGCGTCGATCAAGGCGCGGGATATCTGCAACTGACCACGGAGCTGCCGCCGAACCCGGTCGGCCGCTACCTGAACATCCGCGCCACGCTCACGCAAACCACCGCGCTGCCCCGCGTGCAATCGCTGCGGATCGGCCGCGTCCCGGTCCCCGACTGGTTGTCCGACTTCGCCATCAGTAAGGTCCTTCAATGGCTGCGACGCCAGCCTGAATACAAGGCCGATCTGGATGTCGTCCAGATCGTCACGTTCTCGCCGAAGGGGATGGGGCTCGTCTACGAATGGCGCGACGATCTGCCCGACCGGGTACGCGCATCCGCCGGCGGCGACATCGACCCGGATCGGCTGCGTCGGTATCAGGAGCGGCTGGTGCAGTTGAGCCGCAGCGTTCCGGGTGCCGCGATTTCACTGACCACGTTGATGCGACCGCTGTTCGAACTCGCCGCCGAGCGATCGGCCTTCAGTGGCGCGATCGAGGAAAATCGGGCGGCACTGCTGGTACTCGCGTTCCACGTGCTCGATCAGGATCTGACGGCGATTGCGCCGCAGGCGAGCCAGTGGCCGCGGCCCGCGCGGCGCACGGTGACGCTCGATGGTCGGGACGATTTCGCGAAGCACTTCATCGTTTCGGCTGCGATCGCCGCCCATGCAGGCACTGCGTTGGCCGATGCGATCGGCCTGCACAAGGAGCTCGGAGGACTCCCGCGGCGGTTCCGGCTTTTCGTTCAACGATCTGGCGGCCGACCGAGCCGGCACGCGCCTGGGCGAAAGAGCCAGTATCGATACGGCATCGGCGCGCAAGCTGCAGCAGACGCTCACCGCCGGATTGCTCGAGACGGACATCATGCCGGCCACGGCCGATCTGCCGGAGTTCATGCAGGCCGCGGAGTTCAAGCGGCGCTACGGCGGCGTCGGAGCGCCCGAATACGAACGGATGAGAGCCGATATCGAACGGCGAATCGCGGCACTGCCGCTGTATCGCTGACCCGCCGTCGCCGGTTAGTTCCGGCGCATCCGCATCGAGAAATCGTCCAGTACCGGCACGGTTGCCAGTACGACCAACAGCGCTGCCAACGGTACGGCAAACCCGAAACCGACGTGCTTGAACCCCAGGGCGCCGACCAGCCCGCCCAACAGGAACAACCCGACCAGCGACGTCAGCATCCACAGCTTCGCACGATCGGCGCGGACCGGTGGATGGGCCGCGTTTCCGGAAGAGCGACCGTTCAGATACATCAGCTTGCCGAGCTCGATCCCGATGTCGGTGACCATGCCGGTCACGTGGGTGGTCCGCATCTCGGCGTGGGAAATCTTGGTGATGATGGCGTTCTGCAGCCCCATCAGAAATCCCAGCAAGGTCACGGCGGCCGGAGCGAACAGCCAGCGAACCCGATCGAGATTGCCGCCCAGCAAGCCGAATCCGAGCAGCAGCAGCGCCTCCAGCATCAACGGCAACGCGTACTCGCTGTGCAGATGCTGGCGCCGCGCCCAATTGACCATCAGCGCCGTGCAAGCAGCACCGGAAATGAACGAGATGAGGACACCCAGCGCCGCCAGCGCGAGCGCGATTTCGCCCAGCACCAGTTCATCCGCCACGGACGACACGATGCCGGACATGTGCGACGTGTATTGCTGGACGGCGAGGAAGCCGCCCGCGTTGATCGCCCCGGCGACGAAGGCCAGCAGTCGGGCGAGCTGGAGGTTTCCGGCGGGCGTGCGCTCCCGGCCCGTCAATCGCCGAAGGTAATGTAAGGGCATCTTCGATGCGTCCGGATACCGGCTCCTTCCGCGAACGAACCCGGGGACGAGGCGCTACGCGACGCCCGCATTCTAGTCGCGACGATTCCGGTTGCCATTGGAATAATCGACCGGGTCAACGATACCCTCGCCGCCGGATGGCGGTGGAGGAAACGCAACCTTCGGTCGCATATCGTGCACCAATGCAGGCTTCCGCGGGCGATGGGCCTTGCGGATCGCATCATCGGGTTGCGCGTTCGAGCGACGCGCCCTCCCCCAAGTTCGGCCCCGGCACGTCAGTCCCGGGGCCTCTTTTTTTCCACCGACGGTTACGCCGCCCGCTGCTTGACCGGGTGCAGATGCCGGACGGCTTCGGCACCGAGTTCGGACAACCCTTCGCCCCCGGCTTCGAGATGCGCCATGATCGCGCGGCGCATCCGCGGTTCCCAGAATCGCTCGATGTGACCCGCGATACCCTTCACCGCTTCGTCGTGATCCGGCTCCGAGTGGTAGAAGCGCGAGATGTCGTTGACCATCCGGACCAGTCGTTCGATATCCATGCAGGAGACCTTTCAGGAAACCAGCCGCTCGGGCGTGGCGTAGAGGGTATGCCGACCGCTGCGGGCGAATCCGGCCAGCGTGAGACGCGATGCCGCAGCGACGCGGATGGCCAGCGCCGTAGGTGCCGACACCGCCACCAGCAGCGGGACGCCCACCACGGCCGTCTTGTGGACCATCTCGTAGCTCGCGCGACTGGTGATGACCGCGAATCCCGCATCGGGGGAAACCCCGGTTTGCAGCAGCGCGCCGATCAGCTTGTCCAGCGCGTTGTGCCGGCCGACGTCTTCCCGGACCAAACGAACCGAGCCATCGGCTTCGGCCCAGGCGGCGGCGTGCACGGCACCGGTCAGCGCATTGAGTTGCTGTCCTTTGGCCAGAGTCGAGATCGCAGCCTGCAAAGCCTCTGGCGTGAACCGACGATCCGATTTCACCGTTGGCGTCGGACGCACGGCGTCTTCGAGCATCTGCGCGCCGCACAGCCCGCAACCGGTGCGGCCCGCCAAGTTCTTGCGCCGCTTGGCCAACGACGCGGTACGGGATTTCGGAACGCTGACGTACACCGAGTAGCCTTGCGACTCCGGCAGAATCTCGATGCCCTGGAACTCGGCGACGGATTCGATGATGCCTTCCGTGATGCTGAATCCCAGCGCGAAATCCTCGAGATCCAACGGCGACGCCAGCATCACCGCAAACGGTTCGCCGTTGTAGACAAAGGCGACCGGCACTTCTTCAGCGACGTCCTCGATACCGGAAGAGCGCTCGCCATCGCGCCAGCGTTCGACCGACACCTCGGCGTGCGCCCCACCCAGTCCGTGCAGCCCCCGATCACTCATCGTTCCGCTCCGACCCCACCGGACTCAGGCCGACGTCGTCTCCGACTTCTGGCCGAGCAGCTCCAGCTGCTCGTCGGTGAAAGTGCGGAAGCGCTTTTGCCATTCCGACGGTTGCGTCACCGGCTCGACCTGCACGGCGGTAACCTTGTACTCCGGACAGTTGGTGGCCCAATCGGAATTGTCCGTGGTGATGACGTTGGCGCCGGATTCGGGAAAGTGGAACGTCGTGTAGACCACGCCCGGCTGCATGCGCTCGGCGATCTTCGCCCGCATCACCGTCTCGCCGGCCCGGCTGGTCACACCGACCCAGTCGCCGTCCTTGATGCCGCGCTGCTCGGCATCGTGCGGGTGGATCTCCAGGCGGTCCTCGTCGTGCCACAGGTAGTTCGCCGTGCGCCGCGTCTGCGCGCCGACGTTGTACTGCGACAGGATGCGGCCGGTGGTCAGGATCAGCGGGTACTTGTTGTTGGTGCGCTCATCCGTGGGGATGAACTCCGTGACCACGAAGCGCCCCTTGCCGCGCACGAACTCGTCGATGTGCATGATGGGCGTGCCCTCGGGCGCCTCGTCGTTGCAGGGCCACTGGATGCTGCCGAGCTCGTCCAGCCTCGCGTAGCTCACGCCCGTGAAGGTAGGCGTCAGGCGC
>JAHCKV010000550.1 GCA_026125595.1 Burkholderiales bacterium
GGCCACCGATCGTGGCGACCAGGCTGGCGCGACCACGACCGAGCGCGTGGTAGACGACCTTGAACCCCGCGGCTTCGAGCATCCGGCCGATATGCTGTGCGCAGGCTTCTTCCTCGCCGGGCGGGTTGATGGTGTTGAAACGCAGCAGCGACTGCGTGAGATGGACGGCTTCCTGCGGGTGTCCCATGGCGGTTCCTCTCGATCGGATCCCGATTGTAGATTTCTCGCGGCCCAGCCGGGAGCGTTCCTTCGGGATCTGCCCGGAGCGGCCTGCGTCGGCGGGATTCCGGTCGCGCCGACCTACTTCCTTCCGCGCAGCGATCGTTCCACCGGTCGTGGCTACGACCACTGCCCGATCCGGGAACCCGTTTCGGTTCGCCACGTCAACGACCCGCTGCCGAACGGCATGGCCTCCCTGTCATCGCTATGACATGGGGGTTTCATAACATCCGCCGGTTCGATTCGTGACAAATCCGGGGGAGACCTGAAATGAAACATATCCGATCACTGAAGTCGTCCGCCGCATTGACAGCCGTCTTCCTGACTGCGGCCAGCGGCGCATTCGGGGCAACGACGGTCAATGGGACCGGCTTCGAGCTGAAGGGCCTCGTCGGTGTGGGGCGCCTGCCGTCGAATCTGCTGGACGAGCATGGGGAGACGTTCGGGTCGATCTCCGGACTGTATGCCGACACGTCGACCTGGGTGCGCAACGGTGACACCTATTCCGGCGCCTTCTACGCTGCCCCCGACCGGGGCTACAACGTCGCCGGGACGATCGACTATACCGCCCGGCTGAATCGCATCGAGATGACGTTCACGCCGGCGCCGCTGACCGGCGGCAACCTGCCGCAGAACCAGATCCAGCTGTCGCTCACGCAATCGACCAAGCTCTATGAAACCTTGGTCGGAGGAGGCCGCCGGGACATCAGCGGCCTCGATCCCGTACCGGGGGGCGTGGCGACGGGCGGCGCACGGCCGGCGACCGGATCACTTCCCGAGCTGCCGCAAGCGTACAACGGCAAGCTCTCGCTCGATGCGGAGGGCATCGTGAAGCTGTCCGATGGCTCGATGCTGGTGAGCGACGAGTACGGCCCGTCGATCTATCGCTTCGCTGCCGATGGTCGTTTCGTGGGCGCGCTTCCAGTCGCGTCGTCGGTGCGTCCGATCCGCAACGGCGTCACCGACTACAGTTCGAACAACGCGACGGTCGGCCAACCGGCCCCGAACCCGGCCAATCCGACATTCGGCCGGCAGAACAATCAAGGCTTCGAAGGTCTGTCGCTTTCTCCCGATGGCAAGACGCTGTTCGTCGCGCTGCAGAGCGCCAACCGGCAGGACGGCGGCGTCAACGCGTCGTCGAGCACGCGCGACCACACGCGGCTGTTCACCTACGACGTGAGCGATCCGGATGCGGTGACATTGACCGGCGAGTACGTGGTGCAGCTGCCCAAGTTCTCGCAGGCGGGTAGCGACCGGGTCGCAGCACAGAGCGAGATCTATGCAGTGTCGGATTCGCAGCTGTTGATCCTGCCACGGGACAGCAACGGATTCGCCGTGGGTCTCGAGGAATCGCTGCTGCGCCGGGTCGACGTGGTCGACATCAGCGCCGCGACGAACATCCTGAATCAGAGCTACGAGGGCACGATCGCACCGGGCGGTGTGCTGAACCCCGCCATCGTGCCGGCGCTGTACGTGCCGTTCCTGGATGTGAACGACAACAGCCAACTGAACCGATTCGGTCTGGTCAATGGCAATGTCGACGGCTTCGACAACCTTTCCGAGAAATGGGAAGGGTTGACGCTGGTCTCGGCCCTCGATCCGGTGAATCCGAACGACTACTTCCTGATCATTGCCAACGACAACGATTTCATGACCACCGACGGTTTCCACGCGGGTTCCGCGTACGACGGCGGCACCGATATCGACACGATGTTCCTGGCCTATCGGGTGACGATTACGCCGGCGGTTCCGGAACCCTCCGCCGCGCTGATGGTGTTGGCCGGTGTCGGTTTGCTCGGCGCCTATCGGCTTCGTCGACGCACTGCCGCGTAGAGACCTGCAACGGAAGCGCCTCGGGCAGCGGCGCCGAGGTGCTTTCCGATCGTCGGGTCAGTCGCGAGCGGCCCGTTCGTCGCCTTCGCCGAAATACGCCGCCAGCAACGCCGGATGGTGGGTCAGTTCCGCGGCGGTGCCGTCGGCGATCACGCGTCCGCTGGACAGAACGCAACCCCGATGCGCGATCGCCAGCGTCTGCCGGACGTTCTGCTCCACCAGCAGCACCGTGATACCGCTCGCGGCAACGCGGGCGATGATCGCGAAATTCTCTTTGACGAAGCGCGGACTGAGCCCCAGCGATGGCTCGTCGATCACCAGAAGACGTGGTGCGCCCATCAGGCCACGCCCGATGGACAGCATGGCCTGCTCGCCACCGGACAAAGTGCCGGCCAGCTGGGCGGTCCGTTCCCGCAGCCGCGGAAACAGCGCGAACACCTGATCCAGCCGTTGGCCGATCACCCGTCGATCGCGGACCAGAAACGCACCGGTGTGGAGATTCTCGACCACCGTCAGCTTCGGGAAGACGCGACGGCCTTCGGGTATCACTCCAATGCCGCGCGCCGCGACCTTGTGCGGCGCCAGCCCGTCGATGCGT
>JAHCKV010000551.1 GCA_026125595.1 Burkholderiales bacterium
AGCACTACACGCCGGCAGCGGATCTGTTGGCGGATCGCGTCATTCTCGTCACCGGTGCCGGTCGCGGCCTCGGCCGCGCCGCCGCCCTGGCCTTTGCACGCCACGGCGCGACAGTCGTACTGCTCGGGCGGGACATCGATCGCCTCGAAGCGGTCTGCGAAGAGATCGAATGTGGCGGCGGTGCGACACCAGCAGCAATCGCCACCGATCTGGCGACCACCACCGCGCGTCAGTTCGATGCCATCGCCGGTTCCATCACGCAGGCCCACGGTCGACTCGACGGCATCCTGCACAGCGCCGTCCGGCTGGAAAAACTGATGGCCGCGGAGATGGTCGAGATCGACGCCTGGACCGAAACGTTGCGCGTCAACTTCATCGCGCCGCTCGCTCTGACCCGGGCGTGCCTGCCGCTGCTCAAGCGCGCACCGGACGCTGCGGTCGTCTACACCTCCGACTCCCACGTCGCGCGCCCCACCGCGTTCTGGGCACCGGTCGCCGCGCCGAAGTCCGCGCTGCTGGCGGCGATGGCCGCCCAGGCGGACGAATGGTCGCAATGGCCCCATCTGCGTGTGAACGTGATCGTGCCGGGACCCGTCGGGTCACCGGCTCGCGCGTTCACGCACCCGGGCCAGTCGCCCGCGAGCCTGCCGCAGCCCGACGCGCTGATGCCCGCCTATCTGTACCTGATGGGGCCGGATAGCCGCGGGATGTCCGGCCGCGTGATCCCGGCGCAGGATCAGCCCTGAAGCACCGCGCGAATCCGGTCCGGCACCGGGCGGGCCCTGCCGGTCGCGACGTCGATCCACACCAGCGTTGCGCTGCCTTCGGCGTAAACCGTCGCCGCCTCGTTCGCATCGCGCAACCGGTGCAGCAGCTCGAAGCTCGCGTTGCCGACCCGTCCGGCATGCAGTTCCACGATCACGTCCGCCGGATACAGCGCCGGCACCAGAAAGCGGTTGTCGATGCTACCCAGCACCGTGCCTTCGCCCTCCACGCCCCAGCCGACGCCGAGCGACACGAACCATGCGATTCGCGCCTCCTCGAAGTAGCGGAAGTACGCGACGTTGTTCAGGTGACGCATCGCATCCATCTCGCCCCAGCGCAGACGCATCGACTCGGTATGCAGCAGCCGGCCCCGCGTCATGGCACCATCGATCCGGTTCCGCGACGCAGGCTTGACGGTAAAATTCGGTTCATTGTCCTGATCCCATTCGTGACGAACCGCCCGATTCTAGGGAAACTCCACCCCACCCACACAGTCCCGGGCCGATCGACACTGTCCCGCGGGCCTCGGTAACCGCGACATCGCAGGAGATTCTCTTGGCAGAACGTGAATTCATGGAGTACGACGTCGTGATCGTCGGCGCCGGCCCGTCCGGTCTCGCCTGTGCGATCCGGCTCAAGCAGTTGTGTGCCGAACGGGGCCAGGACCTTTCGGTCTGCGTGCTCGAGAAGGGCTCCGAGATCGGTGCGCACATTCTGTCCGGTGCGGTGCTCGAGCCCCGCGCGCTGGTCGAACTGTTTCCCGACTGGAAAGAGCGCGGCGCACCGCTGAACACGCCAGCGACCGAAGACCGGTTCCTGTTCTTGACCGAGACCGGTTCGTTCCGGTTGCCGACGCCGCCGCAGATGCACAACACCGGCAACTACATCATCAGCCTGGGCAATCTCTGTCGATGGCTCGGCGAGCAGGCCGAGGCACTGGGCGTCGAGATCTATCCCGGTTTCGCCGCAGCCGAAGTGCTCTACGACGAGGCCGGCACGGTCACCGGCGTCGCGACCGGCGACCTCGGCATCGGCCGCAACGGCGAACCGACCGATCACCATCAACAGGGCATGGAACTGCGCGCCCGCCAGACCGTGTTCGCCGAAGGCTGCCGCGGGTCGCTGACGCGCGAGCTGTTCGACCGCTTCAAGCTGCGCGACGGTGTCGATCCGCAGACCTATGGCATCGGCATCAAGGAACTGTGGGAAGTCGAGCCGTCGAAGCACCATCCGGGACTCATCACGCACACCGTCGGCTGGCCGATGTCGCCCGACACGTACGGCGGTTCGTTCCTGTACCACCTCGAGAACCACCAGGTGGCGCTCGGCTTCGTGATCGGTCTGGACTACAGCAATCCGCACCTGTCGCCATTCGACGAGTTGCAGCGGTTCAAGACCCACCCGGCGATTCGCGGCACGTTCGAGGGTGGCCGGCGAATTTCGTACGGCGCCCGAGCGCTGTCCGAGGGCGGATTCCAATCGATTCCGCGGCTGACGTTTCCCGGCGGCCTGCTGATCGGCGACACCGCCGGCTTCCTCAATGTGCCGAAGATCAAGGGCACGCACACCGCGATGAAATCCGGCATGACGGCGGCGGAGGCCTGCTTCGACCATCTGACGGCCGAAACTCCCGGCGTCGAAGTGACGGCCTACCCGGAACGGTTGCGCGCGACCTGGTTGTGGACCGAACTGCATGCCGTGCGCAACATCCGGCCAGCGTTCCGCTGGGGCCTGTACGGCGGGATCGCGTATTCGGCGCTCGACACCTACCTGTTTCGCGGCAGGGCCCCGTGGACGTTTCGCAACCACGCCGATCACACCCAGCTGAAGCCAGCGGCGCAAGCGGCGCGCATCGAGTATCCGAAGCCGGACGGCAAACTCAC
>JAHCKV010000552.1 GCA_026125595.1 Burkholderiales bacterium
ATGTGAAGAAGGGGCTGCGGACGAAGTAGCGCACGATGTTGTCCTTCGAGAAAACTACGGCGCAGGCGTACTCGTTCAGTTCGACGACACGCCTGGCGGTCATCTCGATGCTCGTCTCGAAGTCTCTGGCGAGCTGGGAGATGTGCGCCATCTCGGGCTCGCCGAAGCGCCGCAACATCAGCTTCACCAGCTCGGTGGGCATCAACAGCTCAGCCGAGAACTCGTTGGCCTGAATCTCCCAGTCCTTGCGAGCGCGACCGGAGATATCCTCGGCCACGCATCTGAAGGTTGACTGCCGATGCCACGGCAGCAGGAAGTGGCCGAGCTCGTGTCCGATGGTGAAGCGCTGACGCGACCGCGGTCCGCGGGCGCTGTAGAAGATGGCGCCGTCGGACTTCGTGTCGTTGGTAATAAGCGTGCCCTCGAAGCCCTCGCTCGTGAACGCTTCAATCTTGCTGATGCCGGCGAGTCGCGCCAGCTCCTCAAGCGGCACCGGGACAGGTAACGCCGGGTTCTGTCTGAGGATTTCGGCGACTAGCTGTTGCGGTAGGACGAGGTCCGCAAGCTCGATTAGGTCAAGCTGAAGCATCTCCCGGGACCTTCTTGCTCTTGAAAACCTCAAGAGTTTGCTTGAGGACTGCCTGCTCAGCCTCGGACAACGACTTGAAATCGCGGAAGAACTGCTGAGCTTCGACGTCTTCGAGCGTTGCGTCGCCCTGGTCGCCGACCAAGTAGGTCAGTGGCACGGCGTAATGGTCTGCCAGCTTCTTCAGCAGCTCGATAGATGGGTTCTCGCTGTTGCCCTTCTCAAGCTGCCAGACATGCGTCTTGGAGATGCCGACTGCGTCGGCCACGGTCTGCAGTGATTCGCCCTTGCGCAGCCGCAACTGGGCGAGCCTGGCACCGAGTGACATCAGAATCCTCGCTATACGCCATCATGGCGAGCAACGAAATTCTACAGGACGAACGGCCGCGTTCACAACAGTTGACGATGGTCATCGCGTTCGTTCAATATAACAACCTGTTCACTCGTTGGGAGGCCAGATGACCCGCAAGAATCAACACATAGTGCCGCACGGCGATCGCTGGGCGATCAAAGGCGCCGACAAAAAGCGCGCCACGTCGCTCCACGGCACGCAGCGCAGAGCGGCAGACGCTGGTCGGCGTATCGCAGACAACCAGGGGTCAGAGCTCGTCATCCACCGCTCGAACGGGCGGATTCGGGATAAGGACGGCCACGGTACTGACCCGTTCCCGCCAAGGGGCTGAACCCCATGACGGGACTTGCCGACTGCGAACTGGCAGCAGCCACCCGCGCGCACGTCGCGGCGGGGCGCAACCATCTCCGCGTGATCGCCAACCGGTACACGGCTCGGCTGCTGGCGGCGCCGAATGCGAGTGCGGCCGACTGGGCGGAAGTCGGCTGCGGCGACCTCGCCGACGAGACGTCGGCGGTAGTCGTGTCCGCGGCGAAAGCGGGTCGACTGCACTGGCTCAATGCCGACCAGGATGACGTCGCTGCGATGGCCCTTGCCGGACAAACGTTCGCGCAGGCCACAACGAAGCACGTCAGTGCTTGGTTGCGCGAACGTGATGCCGTGACCGTCGGCCGCCAGGGCGAGATCGACTCAAAGGTCCGTTTCGAGGTTGCATCGCTCGCGGGATGGCGTTGCCAGTTCGATGGCTGCGGCCAAGACCTGCGTGCGCACTTCGTTCCCGGCGTACGCGGCAACTTCGGCTACTTCGCGCACATCGTTGCTTCGTCACCGGGCGGTCCGCGTGCAAGCGAGGGCGACTGCGCAGCACTCGCCAACAACCCGACCAACATCATGTTGCTCTGCGACAAGTGCCACCGCCTTGTCGACCGCGAAGCGCCTCATCGCTACAACGCGACGTATCTACGTGAGATGCGCGCGAACAGCGTCGCTGAGGTCGGCAGGCTGCTCGGCAACCTAAGCTTCGCCTCAGCGCAGATGCTCGTCGTCGGCGGCAGCATCGAAGGTCAGGTGTTCGGCTTTGACCAGCGCTTGGCAGAAGAGGCGATGTGGCTGCGCAAGCAGCGCTCCGCGACCCCGCACGCGGAGTGGTTCGCGCGAAATGGCGCGCATCTCGGCGCGACGAACTCGCCCGGGTACTGGTCCAGCCTCTTCGCTACCCTGCGGGACGACATTCCTGCGCTGAAGCGCATGCTTACGGGCACGCGGCACGGCGGGGCGCCGCGGCCGCCGCTCGCACTGTTCCCTGTGCATGGCACCTCGACGCTCGTGCTCACCGGGCGGCTGCTTGGCGAGTCGAGTTCGATTGCCCAGTATCAGTTCCAGCGCGACCAGGTGGACGGCCGGCGCGGTGGCCAGTGGGCCTGGCCAGGCGTGCGGCCGCCAGCAGCCGACAAGTACAAGTGGAATGTCCTGCGAGCGCCGACTGCGAACGACACCGAGGCGTTGCTGCGCGTGGGCCTGACGGCCAAACTACCACCGAACGAACTGCCTGCCGCCCTCTTCAGCGACGGACAGTACGCGCTACCGACCGTTGAGGTGGCCGTGGACCAACCGCACCACACCGTTATCGGGCACCCTGACGACCTCGCGCTACTCGGCCGCGCGCTCGACCACGCGCTGCAGACCATCCAGGACGGCTGGCGCTTG
>JAHCKV010000553.1 GCA_026125595.1 Burkholderiales bacterium
CCAGCGTCGTGTCCGTGGCGGGAGCCGCGGCGGGCGCAGGCACGGCCGCAGTCGGGGTCGGCGCCAACGTGTCCGTGTTGAACAAGCGCAGCGATGCATTCATCGGTTCCGGCGTCACGGCGTTCACCGACGGCGACATCGTCGTCTCCGCCGATTCGACGGAAGATTTCAGCACCTTCGCCGTCGCGGGCGGCGGGTCCGGCACCGTCAGCGTCATGGGTGCGGCCGGCGTTCCGGTGTTCGACATCGTCACCCGCGCCTTCGTTGGCGACGATCCGTCGGACACGGCGGCGTCCCGCGGCGCCGGCAATGTCCATGCGCGTGGCAGCATCGAGATCGCCGCCGATGACCGCAACGAGATCGATCTGGTCAGCGGTAGTGCAACCGGTTCCGGGTCCGTGGCCGTCGGCGCATCCGGTGGCGTCGCGGTGATTCGCAAGACCACCGAAGCCTTCGTCGGCATCGGAGCCCGGGTCAGGGCCGACGGATTCACGGCGCGCGATGTGGCCAGCGGCAGCTTCAGTGTGGCCTATGAACCCACCAACACCGGCGTCGGCGGCGCGCCGACCAACGGTGCGGCATCGAGCCACGACGATCTGGAAGTCGGACTGCCGGTGATCGAAGCCCTGGACGCGCGCGGCGACGGCAGCGACGATCGCACCGACGCGTCGTTCGGTGGACAGCGCACCCTCGATATGCAACGGGCGCTGGATTTCCGCGGTCTCGCGATCACGGCCACCAATCGCGACGACCTGGAAACCTATTCCCTCAGTGCCGCCGGCTCCTACGTGGCGGTGGCCGTTTCCGCCGCCGTCAACGTGGTGGAAACCACCACCCGCGCCTACGTCGGCGATGGTGCCCAGGTCAACGTCGACGCCACCGATTCCCATGGGATGCAGGGCGTGCTCGTCGGTGCCGGCAACGACTTCTATCACCTGAGCGTGGCGGCCACCGGCGCCGGCGGATTCGTCGGCGTGGCGCCGGGCGTCGGGGTCTCCGTCATCAAGGGCAAGACCGAAGCCTTCATCGGTGCCGGCGCGGCTGTCGAAGCGAACGACGATGTCACCGTGAAGGCGACCGCCACCGAGAATTTGGTCGTGATCGGCGCCGGTGCCGCCGGCGGTTGGGTCGGCGCGGCCGGCGCCGTGACGGCGCCGGTCATCGACAACGATACCGGCGCGTGGATCGGTGCCGGTGCGCGTGTCGATGCCGGGGGCGACGTGCAGGTGCGCGCCGTCGACGACACCGAAGCTTTCGTGCTGACCGGTGCCGTGGCCGGCGGCGTTGTCGGCGTCGGTGCGTCGGTCGGAGTCGTATCGGTCACCAAGGACACGCTCGCGTTCGTCGGTGCCGGCGCGCAGGTGGATGCGAAAGGCCACGGCATCGGTGTCGCCGATGTCATCGACGGGGCGGTGACCGAATCCGGCTTCGGCACGCTGATCGGTCATGGACTGATCGTGCAAGCCGAATCGAGCGAAGCGCTCACGCAGATCACCGTGGCGGGCGGTGCCGGGCTGGTTGGTGTCGCCGGTGCAGTCGGCGTGACCCTCGTCGATTCCAACACCCACGCCTTCATCGGTGTCGACGCTCGCATCAACCAGACGGCAGACAATGCCGCAGCGTCGGCCGCACAGAGCGTCTTCGTCGGTGCGGCGAACCGGCTCGACGGACTGGTGATCGGCGGTGGCGTTGGCGGCGGTTTCGTCGGGGTCGGCGGCGCCGTCAGCGTCGGCAGCATCCGCAACGACACGAGCGCCGTCATCGAATCCGGGGCCCAGGTGCGGGCGCGCCGGGATGTCGAAGTCAACGCCGTCTCCGCCAAGGATCTGGAGGGTTACACGGTCAGCGCTGCCGGCGGCTTCGTCGGCGTGCAGGGTTCCGTGTCGGTTTGGTCGGTGGGTGCGCCCATCGAGAAGAACGTCAGCAACGATCGCAATCAGTCTCGCAACGCGCTGCAGGGCGACAACGGTCGCATGGCCGACAGTCAGGCGGGCGACACGAGCGCGCGCGGCACGGCGTCCGTCAGCGGCCTGCTGTCGTCCTATGACAAGGGCAATACCGGTGACGGCCGCTCCAGCAACGCCGAGCGACTGGCGGCCGGCATGCAGTCGGCGGCCAACCGGATCAACGCCGCCGCACCGAGCCAGAGCAGCCTGACCGCCGCGATCAACAGCGCGGCCGCCACGCGCGGCACCGAAGCGATCATCCGCGCCGGGGCCGTCATCACGGCCGGCGAAGACATCGAAGTCCAGGCCATGGGCCGTGAAGACGTGACGGTGCTGGTCGGTGGTCTCGCCGGTGGTTTTGTCGGGGTCGGCGTGTCGGTCGGCGTGCTCACGTTCGGCGGCAATGTCGCCGCTTCCGCCGCGGGCACGTTGTCGGCCGGCGGACACCTGTGGGTCCGGGCGAACCAGGATCAGGACGCCATCCACACGGCGCTGGCGAGTGCCGGTGGTGCCGTCGGCATCGGTGCCGCGGTGACGGTGCTCAACGATCGCAGCACGCGCTCGGCGTGGCTCGCCGACGGCGCCGACGTGTTGAATGCCGGTGAAGTCGTGATCGCGGCCCACGGCGATCAGAATCTGCGCGGTTTCACGGGTCAACTCACGTCCGGCGCGGCGGCCGTCGGCGCC
>JAHCKV010000554.1 GCA_026125595.1 Burkholderiales bacterium
ATGTCCAACATGCCCGATCGCGATCATCGGCGACTGTGGATTCAGCGCATCCTCGATCACGACGGCACCGAAGGCGATGAAGGTGGCATCGAGGCGTGGCTGGCACTGGCCGAAGCCGTGGGCCTGAAACGCGATGACGTGACATCACTGCGCCACGTACTGCCCGGCGTGCGATTCGCGGTCGACGCCTACATCAATTTCGCACGCACCCGTCCGTGGCAGGAGGCCGTCTGCTCGTCGCTGACCGAGCTGTTCGCGCCGGAGATCCACAAGGAGCGGCTGGCGCACTGGCCACAGCACTATCCGTGGATCGAGGCCGGCGGCTACGCCTATTTTCGCAAGCGGTTGTCGGAAGCGCGGCGCGACGTCGAACACGGCCTGCGCGTGACACTCGACCATTTCCGCACGCGCGAGCAGCAGGAACGCGCGCTCGACATCGTGCAATTCAAGCTCGACGTGCTGTGGACGATGTGCGACGCGATGATGGTCAACTACGGCATCGGCGAACGGACCAAGGGCTGAGCGAAATGGCACAGCCGAACCGGGTTCCGTTCGATCACGATGCCGTGCTGGCGCTCGCGAAGTACTACCGGTTCCAGTGGGAACCGGTGCAGGACTGCCATGTGCTGCTGTACCCGGAAGGACAGGTACAGTTGCGTGGCGGTGCCGGCGAGATCATGAAGCGGGTCGATGGTGCCCGCAGCCTCAACGCGATCGTCGCCGATTTGCAGGCGACGTTCCCCGATGCGCCGGACCTGCGGGCCGACGTCGTGGATTTTCTGGAGGTGGCCCATGGAAATGGCTGGATCCGTCCCCAAACCGTCTAACCCGATGTGGCTGCTGGCCGAGATCACGTACAAGTGCCCGCTGCATTGCGTGTTCTGCTACAACCCGATCGACTACACGCGGTACGGCCCCGAACTCGATACCGATGGCTGGCTGAAGGTGCTGCGCGAAGGTCGTGAACTCGGCTGCACGCAGCTGGGGTTCTCCGGCGGCGAACCGCTCATGCGCGATGATCTCGAGATCCTGATCGCGGAAGCGCGGCGCCTCGGCTACTACAGCAACCTGATCACATCCGGCATCGGCCTCACCGAGAAACGCATCGCCGCGTTCAAGGAAGCGGGGCTCGACCACATCCAGCTGTCGTTCCAGGACTCGACCCGCGAGATGAACGACTGGCTGTCCAGCACGAAGACGTTCGAGCTGAAGAAGCGGGTCGCCGAGCTGATCCAGAAATACGACTACCCGATGGTGCTGAACTGCGTGCTGCACCGGCACAACATCGATCACGTCGAGCAGATCCTGGAAATGGCCGAGCAACTCGGCGCCGAGTACGTGGAGCTGGCCAACACGCAGTACTACGCCTGGGCGTTCGAGAACAAAGAGCAATTGCTGCCGAGCCGCGATCAGCTGCAACGCGCCGAAGCGGTGACGAACCGGTTCCGGGAACGCGTCGGTGCCGCGATGAAGGTGTATTTCGTCGTGCCCGACTATCATGCCGACCGACCGAAGGCCTGCATGAATGGCTGGGGTTCGCTGTTCATCACGGTCACATCGGATGGCGTCGTGCTGCCGTGCCACGAGGCCCGCATGCTGCCCGGACTCACGTTCCCCAATGTCCGCGAACACGACATGCGCTGGATCTGGTACGACTCGCCCGCCTTCAACGCCTATCGGGGTGATGCGTGGATGCAGGAGCCCTGCCGCACGTGTCCCGAGAAGGAGAAGGATTTCGGCGGCTGTCGCTGTCAGGCCTTCATGCTGACCGGCGATGCGACCAACGCGGATCCGGTCTGCGAGTTGTCACCATTCCACCACGTGGTGACTGCTGCCGTGGAAAAGGCGGATCGCCCGACATTGGCACCCGATGTGAAGCCGATAGTGTTCCGCGACGATCGCAACTCGCGACTGCTCAGCGCGAAGACGAAAGATCCGGCCGGCGTCGCGTAGCCGCAAAAGACGAAGACGCCCGGCGGGCGTCTTCAAACTTCCGTTCGAGGGAAATGTCAGCTCAGTGATGGTGGCCGCCGGCACCGTGCACGTGGCCGTGCTGCAGTTCTTCGGCGGTCGCCTGGCGAACCTCGGTCACGGTGCAGTTGAATTGCAGCGCCTTGCCGGCCAGCGGATGATTGGCGTCGACGACCACCTTGTCGTCGGCCACGTCGGTAACGGTATAGAGCATCGCCTGGTCGGACCCCTGCGCGGCGCCTTCGAACTGCATGCCGACGCTGACGTTCTTCGGAAACAGGTTGCGCGGCTCGACGCGGATCAGATCTTCGTCGTAGTCGCCGAACGCATCGTCGGGTTCGAGGCGCACCGAGCAGGTATCGCCGGTCTGCTTGCCGTGCAACGCTTCTTCGACGCGCGGGAAAATGCCGTCGTAGCCACCATGCAGATAGGCGATCGGGGCGTCCGTCTTCTCGAGAACGTTGCCGTCGGTGTCGAGCAGTTCGTAGTTCAACGACACGACGGAGTTCTTGACGATCTGCTCACTCATTGAATTTCCTTGACTTGGTTGAGGACTTCGGCCGCGTGACCCCGCGCAGTCACGCCATACATGACCCGCGCGAGTCGGCCTTGCTTGTCGATGATGAACGTCGAGCGCTGCACGCAACGCCGCGT
>JAHCKV010000555.1 GCA_026125595.1 Burkholderiales bacterium
GTCGTCGCAAAGCCGTCGCGGCGCACATCGCGGAAGAAATCGCCGATCGTCCGACGCTGAAAGTTGTAGTAGCCAGATCGCTTCTTGAGCTTGGCGACGATCGCTTCCGGCGATTCGAAGCTCCAGTCCGACAGCATCACGACGTAGTCGCGGTCGTAGACGAAGGGGTCGGGTTCCGCCGGATCGATGATCAGCGGAAAGTACAGGCCGAGCAGTTCCTGTCCACCGGAATGGCTGTGCGCCCAGTAGGTGCCGCTCTGCCTGACGGGGAAGCGATACGTGAACACCGAACGCGGCGGGATGCCTGCGAAACTGACGCCGGGTACGCCATCCATCTCCGGGGGAAGGATCAATCCGTGCCAATGAATCGAACTCGTTTCGTCCAACCGGTTGCTGACCCGGATCACGGCATCCTGGCCTTCTCGCAGGCGCAGGAGCGGTCCCGGCACCGAACCGTTGAGGGCGATGGCTGTGCCGGTGCGCCCACAGACCTTGAAGGGCAGGCGATCGATGTCGAGGTCGGTGACGCCAGAATCCGTCGAGCCGGATCGACCGCCGGCTGACGGCGCAATCGCGGCGCGTCCCGTATCCGCCCATGCGTACGTTGGCGCGAACCTGTTCGCCGTTGCGAGAGCCGTAAGTGCGCCGGCGCCTTGCAGCAGCCGGCGTCTCGGTTGAATAGGTGAATTCATGATTCGGTCTCCCGTCGCCGGCACTGCATGTCGCCGATGACTTCGGCGCAATTCTCGCGCGCTGCCGCTCGGAGCAGGTCGATCGGCGCGTCCTTCATCGCGCGCCCTCCTGTTCGATCGGCCGCCAGGCGCGACCGTCGCGCGCGAGCAGCGCGTCGGCCTCGGGTGGGCCTTCGCTGCCTGCGGGATAGGGGAATGGATCGTGTCCTGCCGATTCGGCCCAGGCATCGACGAACGGAGCGACCGCCCGCCAGCCGGCCTCCACCATCCCGGCGCTCTGGAAAAGCGTCGCATCGCCCATCATGCAGTCGTGAATGAGCTTCTCATAGCCCACCGCCCGGACTGCATCGAAGTAGTCGCGAAAACTGAAACGCATGTCCACTCCACCGACGGTGAGGCTCGGGTTCGGCGATTTCGCGTTGAGCCGCAGCCCTACGCCTTCGTCGGGGGCGACTTCGAGCACCAGCACGTTCGCCATCAGTCGCTCGGCCTGCTTCTCGGAAAACATCATCGTCGGTGACCGCTTGAACGTGATCGCAACCTCGGCACGGGTCCGGCTCAGCGCCTTGCCGGTCCGAAGATAGAAGGGCACCCCCGTCCACCGTGCCGTGTCGACCCGGAGTTTCAGCGCCACGTAGGTTTCCGTCGAACTTGCCGCATCGACGTACGGGGCATCGCGATACGCGGGTACGTTCGCAGCTCCGATCGCGCCCGCGCGGTACTGCCCGCGAACGACATTGGCCTGTACGTCCCCGTCACTGCCCGGGCGCACCGCGTCGAGCAGCTCGGCCTTTGCTCGATGGACGGACACGGCGTCGAAACGCGACGGCGGTTCCATGGCGATTGCCGCCAACATCTGGAACAGATGGTTCGGCACCATGTCGCGCAGGGCGCCCGTGGCATCGTAGAAGCGGCCGCGGCGTTCGACCGTCACGGTCTCCGCGACGGTGATCTGGACGTGATCGATGTGATCACGATTCCAGACCGGCTCGAAGATGCCGTTGCCGAAGCGCAGCGTCTGGATGTTCTGCACACTGGCCTTGCCGAGATAGTGATCGATCCGGTAGAGCTGATGCTTGCCGAGCACGTCTGCCAGCTCGCGATCGAGTGCTCTGGCGGAATCCAGGCTGACACCGAATGGCTTTTCGACGATGACGCGCCGCCAACCAGCACCGCCACGTTCGGCGGTGAGACCGAAGGCTGCCAGACTCGTGGCCACCGTCGCGAACGTCATGGGCGGGAGCGCGAGGTAGAACAGACGGTCCGCAGGCGACGGCCGATGGTCCTCGATCGCGACGAGCAGATTGGCGAGCGAAGCGTAGGTTCTCGGGCTATCGATGTCGCCGCGGACATAGTGCACGGACGCGAGCAGCCGATCCGCGACCCGCGAATCGAACGCTGCGCGCAGATACTCGCGCAGTGCATCCACCAGGCTTCGCCGGAACGTATCGCTCGAAAGCTTTTCACGGGCGACACCGACCAGGGCGCATCGGTCCGGAAACAGGCCTGTCGCCGCCAGGTTGTAGAGCGCCGGCATCAACAATCGCCGCACCAGGTCGCCGGTGGCCCCGAACATCACGAAGCTGCATGAACTCATGGCGGGGCGACCCTCATGCCTGGTTTGGCGATGCGATGGCGTCCCCCGATGGTCCGCTCCAGGGCGTCAAGCGGCCCGTCCATCGGTAGCGGTCCTGGATGCGTCGTCCGAAAGGCGCCGGTCGATCTCCGCTTCCGCGGCGAGCCAGTCGTCTTCCGGGCAACCGGCAAGAAACCCGCGCTTCTCCGCGATGAAGTAGGCCGCGACCGACACCATCTCGGTCCGCAGCTCGGGCGCCACGGGGGCGCCGCGATCCGACGAAGCCTCCCGCGCGGTGGTCGGCTCGTGGTTCTTTCCG
>JAHCKV010000556.1 GCA_026125595.1 Burkholderiales bacterium
GGCCGTCGGTCCGCTGGTCGCGGAGTTCGGCAACCTCGACGCCCAGGCCCAGGCGCTGGACGATCTCGGGGCGGTCGTCATGGAACGGGAGGTCGCTTCGGTGCAGGCGATGGCCGAATCCGTACAGCGCTTCGTGTTCTGGCAACTGGTCGCGCTGGTGCCGGTCGCGCTGCTGCTCGTGGTCGGCTCGATCATCCTGATCTCGCGGCCCATCGCGCAGATCGATGCGGCGATTCGCCGGCTCGGCGAAGGCGACTTTCAGGCGCCCGTGGAAGTCCAGGGGCCGCGCGATCTGCAGCGTCTCGGACAGCAACTGGACTGGATGCGCCAGCGATTGATCGACCTCGAGGCGCAGAAGACCGGATTCATGCGGCACATGTCGCACGAACTGAAGACGCCGTTGGCATCGCTGCGGGAAGGCACCGATCTGCTCGACGAGCAAGTGGTCGGTCAACTGTCACCCGGACAGCGCGAAGTCGCGGCCATCCTGAAACAAAGCACTCAGCGGCTGCAGCGATTGATCGAAGATCTCCTCGCCTACCATTCCGCCCAGTTCCACGGCATGGCCGTCAACGCGGTCCCGATCCCGCTGTGCGAAGTCATCGCGCGCGCGGGCCAGGAGTTCCGGCTGCCGATGGCATCGAAAGGCATCCGGTTCCAGGTGGAATGTCCTTCCATCGTGATCCGAGCCGACCGTGAGAAGCTGGCCGCGATACTGGGCAACCTCGTGTCGAACGCGGTGAAGTTCTCGCCGCAAGGGGGGCGGGTCCGCGTCAAGGTTCACACCGATGCGATGCAGGTTGTCATCGACGTCATCGACGACGGACCGGGCGTGCCCGACGACGAGCGCACGAAAGTGTTCGAACCGTTCTTCCAGGGCCGCGCGCCGTACCAGGGACCGGTCAAGGGAACGGGGCTCGGACTCGCCATCGTCAAGGAATTCGTCGCCGCGCACGACGGCAGCATCGAGATCGTCGACCGCAAACGTCCCGGCGCCCAGTTCCGCGTCACACTGCCGATCCAGTTCGCGCTGGAGGATGCAGCGTGAGGTACCTGGCGAGGGGCCCCGGCTTGCCGGGGATCGACAGTCAACCGATCGCTGCAGGCTGCCGACACCTCGGTGGGATGCTTTCCCTTTCTGCTTTGGAGGCAGCGGCGTGAGGTACCTGGCCCGTGCCCTCTGCAGCTTGCTGATCGGCGCGCTCGCCGGCTGTATGACGCCGCAACAGAAACCGGCGGCACCGCCCGATCCGGAAGAACCGCGATTGATCCGCGAACAGGTGCCGTGCGTATGCGAAGCGAAAGTGGTGCGCATCTCGAGCGGCATCGACGAAGTGATGCGCTACTACACAACAGTGCTGCAGAAGTCGGGCGGCGAGCTGAAAACCGAACTGGAACTCGCGCGCAAGGAGTTCAGCGGCACGGGCACCGAGGCAGCGCGCATGAAGCTGTCGTTGCTGTATCTGATGCCGGGCTCACCAGTGCGCAACGAGAGCCAGGCCCAGCAACTGCTGGAACCCTATCTGCGCGGTGATCTCGCCCCGAGAAGTCCCTATCGTGGATTGGCGCGTGTGCTGCTCGCCACGATCGATGACAATCGCCGCATCGAAACCAATCTTCAGACCCAGGCGGCGAAAACGCGTGAAGAACAGAAGCGCGCGGATGAACTCCAGCGCAAACTGGATGCTCTGAAGGATGTCGAGCGAACCATGATCCTGAAGGATCTGAACACGAGGAAGAAACCACCATGAATGCCGCCAGGGTACTGATCGTCGATGACGATCCCGATCTGCTGCGACTTGTCTCCATTCGGCTACAGTCGGCGGGTTTCGATGTGACCACCGCGGATAGCGGTGAACGGGCACTCGCGCTGTTGTCGGCGCGCATGCCGCAGGTGGTCGTCACCGATCTGCGGATGGGTGGCATGGACGGCATGGCGTTGTTCGATCAGGTGCACCGCGCGAATCCGGTGTTGCCGGTGATCGTGCTGACCGCCCATGGCACGATTCCGGATGCCGTGGCGGCGACCCAGCGCGGCGTGTTCGGCTACCTGACGAAACCGTTCGATGGTCGGGATCTGGTTTCGCAGGTATCGCGCGCCGCGAATCTGTCGGTTCCGGCCGCGAACGACGACTCCACGGAAGTGTGGAAGAGCGGCATCGTCACGCGCAATCCGGAAGTCGAAGGCGTGCTGGCGCGCGCGAAGCTCGTCGCCGCCGGTGACGCCAGCGTCATGATCCGGGGTGAAAGCGGCACCGGCAAGGAACTGCTGGCACAGGCGATCCACCGCGCCAGCCCGCGCCGCGCCAAGCCGTTTCTCGCCATCAACTGCGGCGCGATCCCGGAGAATCTGCTCGAGTCCGAGCTGTTCGGCCACGTCAAAGGCGCCTTCACCGGCGCCGCGCGCGACCATGAAGGCCTGTTCCAGGCGGCCGACGGCGGCACGGTGTTTCTCGACGAGATCGGCGACATGCCGGTCCCGCTGCAGGTCAAGCTGCTGCGTGTGCTGCAGGAACGCACGGTGCGCCCGGTCGGCAGTACGCAATCGGTCCCGGTCAACGTGCGGATGGTGTCGGCGACCCACC
>JAHCKV010000557.1 GCA_026125595.1 Burkholderiales bacterium
GCAATCGAGTCTCGACCTGATGCAGGAACAGAGTCACTTCGTCCAGCAGCCGTTCCGGTGAACGTGCATCCTTGATGATGATCGACTTCGACAGCCGTCGCAGTCGCTGCTCTTCGTCCCGCGTCAGCGATCGTCCGGTGTAGACGATGACCGGCGGAAACGCCAGATCGCCCTGTTCGGCCATGCGGTCGAGCAACTCGTAGCCGCTGAAGTCCGGCAGATTCAGATCCATCACCATGCAGTCGAACGTCGTGGCGCGGAGCGCATCGAGCGCATCTCCAGCAGTCGACACGCCGGTGATCTCGACCGCGTCCTTGCCGAGCAAGTGCCCGATGCTCTCGCGCTGACGATCGTCGTCCTCGACGACCAGGACCCGCTTGACGATCTGCGTCAGCTTCGCTTCGAGTCGCCTGAAAGCTTCGACGAGATGTTCGCGCTTGACCGGTTTCATCACGTAACCGACGGCGCCGAGTTCCAGTGCTTCGTGCATATAGTCGGCCACCGAGACGATGTGCACTGGAATGTGCCGGGTCTTCGGCGTGCGTTTGAGGCGATCGAGCACCCCCAGACCGGAATGGTCCGGCAGGTTGACGTCGAGCACGATGGCGCTCGGTACGTAGGCCATCGCCGCGGCCAACCCGTCGTCGGCCGTATGGGTGACGACGCACTTGAAACCCAATTCGTGCGAGAGGTCACGCAGGATCAGTGCAAAGCGCTCGTCGTCCTCTATCACGAGAATCACGCGATTGCCCGCGCCGATATCCGCACGGTCATCTTCCATCGCGATCGGCGCGAGCGTCGGAGCATCCGTCGCGATCTCCCGGCGTTCGCCCAACTCGTCCGATCGATGCGACGGCATGGGGAGCGCAGCATGGCCCTTCGCAGCGAAATCGGGCGTCGCCGAAGCAACCGCCGATGCGCCGACATATGTCTGGGGCAAGGTCAGCACAAAGGTGCTTCCCTTGCCGTCGCCATCGCTGTGCACCACGAGGTCACCGCCCAGCAAGCGGGCGAGGTCGCGCGAGATCGACAGCCCGAGGCCCGTGCCGCCGTACTTGCGATGGGTGCTGCCGTCCGCCTGCCGGAAGGCCTCGAAGATCACTTCCTGCTGGTGCGGCGGAATGCCGATGCCGGTATCGATGATGGCGAACCGCAGCATCCGGCGCTCGTCGACCGCGACCCGCAACGTCACGTGTCCTTCGGTCGTGAACTTGAAGGCGTTGGCCAGCAGGTTTTTCAGGATCTGGCCGAGCCGCGTCTCGTCGGTCTCGAGGGTTTCCGGAACACCCGGCTCCACGACCGTCGAGAACACGAGTCCCTTCTGCTGCGCCATCGGCTGGAACATGCGGGACACGGCATCGACGGCCCGGGCGATCGACACCGGCTCGACGTCGAGATCGACCTTGCCGGCCTCGATCTTCGACAGATCGAGGATGTCGTTGATCAGCACCAGCAGGTCCTTGCCTGCTGCATGGATCGACCGGGCGAACTTGATCTCCTCGTCACCGAGTCGCCCGCCGGCGTTGTCCGCCAGCAGCTTGGACAGGATCAGCGAAGACGTCAGCGGTGTGCGCAGTTCGTGGCTCATGTTCGCCAGGAACTCACTCTTGTATTGATTCGCACGCTCGAGCTCGGCGGCCTTCTGAATCAGGATTGCCTGGGCCTGGGACAGATCGTCGCGCTGGCCTTCCAGCAGCAGCGCCTGCTGCTGCAGCTGCAGGTTGGTCTGTTCGAGCTCGGCCTGTTGCGACTCCAGCTGGGCCTGGGAACGCGCCAGGGCGGCGCTCTGCTCTTCGAGTTCCTCGTTGTTGACGCGCAGTTCCTCCTGTTGCGTCTGCAGCTCCTCGGCCTGCCGCTGGGTCTCGTCGAGCAGATCTTCCAGCCGGCTGCGATCCTTCGATGCGCGTACCGACACGCCGAGCGCCTCGCAAGCGCGATTCAACAGATCCAGATCGGTCGGCCGGACTTTCCGGAAGAATCCGAGCTCGATGACCCCGTGGATGACCCCATCCGCGATCGCCGGCACGATGATCAACTCCCGTGGCGCCGAGCGCCCCAGACTCGACGCGATCGGCAGATAGGCCTCCGGCACGTCGCGAACCACAATCGCGCGGCGGGCCTTCACCGCCTGTCCCACCAGTCCGTCGCCGGGCCGGATCACGTCGACATCATGGGATGCTTCGATCGCGTACCCGGCGAAGCGCCGGAACCGGTGATCGTCGTCCGCCAGGTAGACCGCACCCGTCTTCGCGTCGAGATACTGCGCGAGGAAGCCCAACACGCTCTCGCCCATGACTTCGAGCCGCTGCTCCCCTAGCAACCGTTCGCTGACCCCCGCATGGCCGGCACGGACCCACGCCTCCAGTTCCTGGTTTCGGTACTGTCGCAGGCTGGCGATCGCCGCGGCGCCGATCAACAGCAACAGCAACCCCGAACCGACACCGACGATCTGGATCGTGCGCCGGGACGCGGCGCGAAAATCGTCCTGGCGCAAGGTCAGCAGCCGTTGCTCCTCGTTCAGCATGTCGGTCGCGACGGCCCGGATGCTGGCCATCGCGAGCCGCCCACGGTCCGTCAG
>JAHCKV010000558.1 GCA_026125595.1 Burkholderiales bacterium
CCAGCACCGCGGCGAACAGCCAGTGACCCGGATCGACGAAACCGTTGAGCACGAGCCACAGGGCGGCCAGCGCGACGGACAGCACGGGAGCGGGCAGAAGGCGCTTCATCAAGGCGAACGCTGCAACTGCGGCATGGCGAGACGGTCCGCATTGGTGGCGGTCGGGAGCGGCCGGGCGGACAGCACGGCATCGACGTAGTCTTCCGGTTGATACAGCGCCTGGGCCGTCGCGTCGACATAGCGCAACACCGCTTCGGCGCGCACGGTGAGCACCACGCAGACCGCCAGCAACAGCGCGATCGGCAGATACTCGACCACGCGCAGCACGGGCGGCTGGCGATCGACCGGCGTCCAGAAGAAACGGATACCGACCCGGGACAGCGCGATCAGCGCGAACATTCCCGAGACCAGCGTGAGCCCGACCAGCAGCCACTGCGTCGTGGAGATGCTCTCGGCGTCGCCGGCCCCGAGCAGCGCCGACAGCATGGCGAACTTGCCGACGAACCCGGACAGCGGCGGCAATCCCGCGACGAGCAGCGTGCACCCGATGAACGCGATGCCCGGCAGCGCCGTCGATGCCGGAATCACTTCACCGACCAACGGGGTCTGATCGTCGTCGAGATTCGATCCGGATCGCAGTTCCTGATCCGCCATCGCATAGGGCAGGTAGTCCTGCTCATCCTCCGGCGCACGCTGCGCGGACGGATCCGGCGTGCGTGCGCGGTCCATCAGTTCGGCGAGAAGGAAGAACGCGGCCGCCGCGCACGTCGAGCTGGGCAGGTAGTACAGCGCACCCGCCGTGATCGCGGGTTGCGCCAGCCCGAGCGTCGCCAGCAACGTGCCGGACGAGACGATCACGGCAAAGCCGGCGAGTCGCGTCGGCCGTTGTGTACCGAGCGTGCCGATGGCGCCGAATGCCAGCGTTGCGATGCCGCTCCAGATCAGCCACTCGTGGCCGAAGCCGGCCGACGCACCGGCGTCGGGCGAGAACAGCAGGGTCGACAGGCGCAGCAGCACGTAGATGCCGACCTTGGTCAGCAGTGCGAACATCGCGCCCGACGGTGCGCTGGCGCTGCCATAGGCCGGGACGAGCCAGAAGTTCAGCGGCCACGCGGCGGCCTTGGCCAGAAACGCGGTGGCCAGCACGGCGCAACCGGCATGCAGCAACGGACGATCGGCGGCGCTGATCTGCGGAATGCGAGCCGCCAGGTCCGCCATGTTCAACGTACCGCTGACGCCGTAGATCATCGACGCACCGATCAGGAACAGCGACGATGCGACGAGATTGATCGCGATGTAGTGCAGACCGGCCTTCACGCGGGCCGGACCCGAGCCGTGCAGCAGCAGCGCGTAGGACGCGGCCAGCATCACTTCGAAGAACACGAACAGGTTGAACAGATCGCCCGTCAGGAACGCGCCGTTCAACCCCATGATCTGGATCTGGAACACGGAGTGAAAATGAGCGCCGGCCTTGTGCCAGCGGGCCGTGGCGAACAACAGCGCCGCCAGCGACACGGTGGCGGCGACTACCAGCATCAGCGCCGACAGGCGATCCACCACGAGCACGATGCCGAAGGGAACATCCCAGTTCGACGGCAGGTAGACGCCATAGGCGCTCGGCTGTTGCCCGTGCTCCGCACCCGCGAGCAGCAGGATCGCGATCAACAGATTGACGAGGGTCGCGGTCAACCCGAGGACGACCTTGGTGCCGTGCCGCCGCTCGCCGGCGAACGGCAGCAGACAGGCCATCACGAGCGGCAACAGGATCGGCGCGATCATCAGATGCGGCATCAGCGGCGCCGCGACGGATTGCAGCCATGCCATCATTCCGCGTCCTGGGTCCCGTCGACGTGATCGTTGCCGAAGAAGCCCCGTTGGGCCAGCAGCACCACCAGAAACAACGCCGTCATCGCGAAGCCGATCACGATGGCGGTCAACACCAGCGCCTGCGGCATCGGGTCTGCGTAGTGCTGCAGGTCCGGCGGCACGCCGCTGACGAGCACCGGTTCGCTGTCGACGGCGAGACGTCCCATGCTGAAGATGAACAGATTGACGCCATAGGCGAGGAGCGACAATCCGATGATGACCTGATAGGTGCGCGGCCGCAGGATCAGCCAGACGCCGCAGGTGGTCAGTGCGCCGATGGCGATGGCCAGAACGATTTCCATCAGACGGTTCCTCGTGGCGTGCGCGCTTCGTCCGCCGTGTGCGGGCGGGCGGGTCGACGGTGACCGCGTACCGACTGGTGGCCCAGGGCCGTCAGGATCAGTAGCGTCGCTCCCACCACCAGCGTGAAGACGCCGATGTCATAGAACAGTGCGCTGGCCACGTGCACGTCGCCGAGCACCGGAAAATGCAGATGCGCGGTGTGCGTCGTCAGGAACGGATAGCCCAACAGCAGCGAACCGAGTCCCGTGGCGGTGGCGATCAGCAGGCCGTTGGCGATCCAGCGCTGCGGGCGCAGCCGCATGTGCGCCTCGACCCATTGGGTGCCCGAGACGATGTACTGCAGGATGTAGGCGGTCGACAGCACCAGTCCGGCCACGAAACCGCCGCCCGGCTGATTGTGTCCGCGCA
>JAHCKV010000559.1 GCA_026125595.1 Burkholderiales bacterium
GCCGCGACGGAGCTGCTGGCACGGGATGGTCGTCGCTGGATCGATCCGCCGCCGTGACGGCAAGTCCCGATCGTCGGGTTGTGCCGGATGGTGCGGCATTGGCCGCCGCGGTGGCCGACCGGTTCGTCGACGTCTGCCGGCGCGCCTTGCACTCCCGTGAGGCCGTGCACATCTGTCTGGCCGGCGGCAACACGCCGCGTGCAGCGTATCGGCTGCTGGCGACGGAGCCGAGACGCTCCCGGATCCGATGGGAAGCCGTTCATGTCTATTGGGGAGACGAACGGGCGGTGCCGCCGGACCACGTCGACAGCAACTACCGCATGGCGCGGGAGGCGCTGTTGGAGCACGTGCCGATTGCCGCATCCCACATCCATCGCATGGAAGCGGAAGACGCTGATCTCGCCGCGGCCGCAGCGCGCTATGACGTCACGCTGCGACAGCACTTGCCCCACGACGCCGCAGGCAGCGTGCGCTTCGATCTCGTGCTGCTGGGCGTGGGCACCGACGGCCATACCGCATCGCTGTTTCCCGGTACGCCGGCGCTCGATGTCGCCGATCGTCTGTGCACGGTCGGCGTCGCCCCGACCGGGCAGCCGCGCCTCACGCTGACGTATCCGGTGTTCGATGCGGCCGCCGCCATCGTGGTCGCCGCCGGTGGTGCCGACAAAGCGCCGGTGGTGCGAGCCGTCTTCGATGGAGGCGGCGACATGCCGGTGGCGTGGCTGCGTCCGAAGACCGGCTCATTGGTCTGGTTGATCGATCGGGCGGCCGCGGGCCTGCAGAACACGGCTTGATCGACGTGCGCATCGGAAGGATTCGTTGCCCGGTGGAATAGCGTTTCGACCGAATCGGCCCGCCCCATTCAGAGGCGGTGCCAGGATGCGCGACAGCGCGCGATCACGCGTGAGACGCCGTATGGCGTTTCGTTCCGTCGCGCGTGCGCGCGCAACTGCAGCAGCTCGAGCCGATGTCGAGCGCGAGCAGGCAATGGCGCAGGGCCTGACCGGGGGGGCGCCGCCGGCTGCCGACTCGCGTCGACGGGCTCAGCAATCCGATGTCCGCCAGCCATGCTGTGCTTGTTCACGGCCCCTCGATGCATCGCCGTCACGCGGGTGCCCGGTGCCCTCGCGGTCACGGCGCCGGCAGCACCATCAACTCCGCCGACTCGGTGGCTTCGATGATCACGAGTCCCGCATGGGCGATGCGGTGATCGTCCGCCGGATGCAGGAAATGATCGACCGGATCGCCCGGTTCCGTGAGCCACACTTGCCCGCGCACGCACACGACGCGGCTGCCCACCGCGTCGCGCAGCCGCAGCAATGCGCCCGATGCGAGTGCGATGCGATCCCAGTGCAGCAGGTTGTCCATGGTTCGATCCTCGGTGATCCGTGGATCGGAACGGTAGGCAGGCCGACGGGACCGTTACAGACATAGAATGCGATTCTGTCAGCCGGTACAGAAGCGACCGCCCGCATCTGTACCGGTCCATTTCCGCTGGCTCTGTCACTGGTTCGCCGACCCTGGCACGCCGATCATCCTGTCATGAATGCTCCCGCCGCCGCTTCCGAGCCGTTCCTGTACCGCGATCTGGCGGAGCGTCTGGCGCACTCGGTCGCAACGGGTGCGTTCCGGATCGGCGATCGATTGCCGTCGGTGCGGGAGTTGGCCGCGCAGGAGCGGGTGAGCATCGCGACGGCCGTCGCGGCCTATCGCGATCTCGAAGCCCGGCGGATCATCGAGGCGCGGCCGAAATCCGGTTTCTTCGTGGCGCCCCGGCGCAACCAGTTGCCCGAGCCGGCGTCCAGCGCGCGGCGACAGCGCCGCTGTTCGCTCGACGGCGTGAGTCGCCTGACGCTCGAAATCCTCGAGGCGGCCGGAAATCCCGATGTCGTACCGCTCGGCGCGGCTTGTCCGAGTCCGGAGCTGATGTTTTCCGCCACGGAGGTCCGACGCGTCACCGCGGCACGCCTGCGCAGCGACCCGGGTCTCGCCACCGAATACCGGATGGGTCCGGGTTTCGCGCCGTTGCGCCGGGCCATCGCGCAACAGGCCTTCGCGTTCGGCTGCACGCTCGATCCGGACGAGATCGTCGTGACCAACGGGTGCATGGAGGCGCTGACCCTGGGCTTGCGCGCGATCACCAAGCCCGGTGACACCGTCGCGATGGAATCGCCGACGTACTTCGGTTTGCTGCAGATCGCCGAGAGTCTCGGGCTGAAGGTACTCGAGATCCCGACCAGCCCGCGGCACGGCATGTCCGTGGAAGCGCTGGACCTGGCGACGCGAAGGCCCGGCGCAATCGCCGCGGTCGTGGTCACGCCGACCATCTCGAATCCGTTGGGCAGCGTGATGCCCGACGCGGCCAAGCGCCGGCTGGTCGCGCTGATGGCGGAGCGAGACATTCCGGTGATCGAGGACGACGTGTACGGCGATCTGCATTTCGGCGAGCGGCGTCCGCGTGTACTGCGTTCGTGGGATGCGACCGGCAACGTGTTGCTGTGCTCGTCGTTCACGAAGACCGTGGCGCCCGGACTGCGGGTGGGGTGGATCGCGCCCGGTCGCTGGCGCGA
>JAHCKV010000056.1 GCA_026125595.1 Burkholderiales bacterium
CCGAGCGACTGGACCGGATGCGCGACCTGGTCGGACTCGCCGCAGCCGCATCGGTGCTGTTCTTCGACGGCTACGACGAACGTCTGCGGCTGCTGCTCGACGATCGCGCAGCGACCGAAGACGGGCCGAACCCGGCAACGCGACGCAGCTTCGATCTGCAGCGCTATCGACAAGTCGATCACGACCGGACTCACTGGATCCTGTTCGACCGGAAGGGACACCCGACCGATTCCACGTTGCCCGATGCAACGGCGTCCGGCCTGGACCTGCAAGCGCTGTTCACGGACCCCGCCGTCGACGACAGCCCCCGCGCGGATCGCCCGGCATCGATCGGGCGACCGATCGACCTGCCCGGTGAAGGCTGGGTCATGCCGATGCTGCGCCGGCATGCGTCCGCCCGGATCGCCGCCGTCGCGCTGATCCCGCTCGATGTGCACCGGGATCTGTGGCGCGGCCTCGAACTGCCGCCGCGCTGGGCGTTCGGTGTGCTGCGCGACGATGGATTCCTGCAGAACCGCTTCCCGCCACCGGCCGATGCCGTTGCGATGTTCGGTCGGGAACACACCGGCGCATTGCTGTCCACGCTGCGCGCCGCACCGGCCCCTTCCATGCAGGGTGTCGTATCGGGTCCGGGCACTTCGTTCAACGGCACCGATGCATTCGTCGCGTACCAACGTTTGCTGCGCTACGGATTCACGGCCTATGCGCGCATGCCGGCCGACGAGTTGACGGCCGCGTGGTGGGGACGGGTACGGCTGCCGCTGATGCTGGCGTGTCTGATCATTGCCGGGTTCGTGCTGACGGCGCTGTTGACGGTGCGCCATCAGCGGCGCTGGGAGCAGGAGCGCAGCGCGGCGCAGCAGCAGATCCTGCGACTCGCGCACTTCGACGCATTGACCGATCTGCCGAACCGGAACCTGTTCAACACCCATCTCACCCACAGCCTGGAGCGAGCTCGGCGCAACGGATCGCAGCTCGGGCTGCTGTTCATCGACCTCGACCGGTTCAAGTACATCAATGACGCGTTGGGCCACGATGTCGGCGACGAAGTGCTGCGCGTCGTATCGGGCCGGTTGCGGGACGCGCTGCGCGCCTCCGACGTGCTCGCGCGGCTCGGCGGAGACGAGTTCGTCGTGCTGGTAGAAGATCTGCCCAACGCCGAAGCACTCCCGGCGCTCGGCCACAAGCTGCTGGCCGCGGTGGACCAGCCCGTCGTGGCCGGCGGACGCGAACTGACGCTGAGCACGAGCATCGGTTCGAGTCTGTATCCCGACGACGGTGAAGACGTCAGGACTTTGCTGAAGAACGCCGACTCGGCGATGTATCGCGCCAAGGAAATGGGCCGCAACGCATTCTGTTCCTATGCCGCCGCGCTGGGCCGCGCGGACGAGGATCGCCTTGCCACCGAAACCGCGCTGAAACGATCCCTGGTTCGACCGACGACGTTCGTGCTGCACTACCAGCCGCGCGTGACGGTCGCAAACGGCCGCATCACCGGATTCGAGGCGCTGGTGCGCTGGCAACGCAACGGGGTTCTGATCCCGCCCGATCAGTTCGTCCCGCTGACCGAGGAACTGGGCCTCGTGAACATCCTCGGGCGACACGTGCTCGGCGCGGCCTGCCGGCAGGCCGCGGCGTGGCATGCCGCCGGCCACCATGGATTGCGGGTGGCGGTGAACATCTCGGCGCGCCATCTGCACGAACGCGGCTTCGTCGAAGATGTTCGGGCGGCACTCGACGTCACGAGTCTGCCGCCCGCGGCCCTGGATCTGGAGATCACGGAGAGCGTGATGATGGATCGCGGCGAACAGGTCGCGGCGCGACTGCAGGAACTGCGCGAACTCGGTGTCGGTCTCGCCGTCGACGACTTCGGCACCGGCTATTCGTCGCTGTCGTATCTTCGCGATCTGCCGCTGACCACGCTGAAGATCGACCGATCGTTCGTCCGCAACCTGCCGCACGACACGGGCGACGTGGCGATTACCCGCGCGGTGATCGCGCTGGCCCGCAGCCTGCGCCTCGAAGTGGTGGCCGAAGGTGTCGAGACCGAAGCCCAGCGGGATTTTCTGGCGGCGGAGGGCGTGCAGGAACTGCAGGGTTACCTGATCGGCTCACCGGTGGACGCGCTAGCCGCCGAGCGACTGCTCGCGGCGGACCTGGAAGCGGAGGCGCTGCAGGCCGTCGGCATCGGGTACTGACCCGACGCCGATACGATCCGCCGGCGGATTCCGTCAGCGCCGGCGCGACCCCGATCATGCTGTCCCGCGTGACCAGTCCAGCCAGGCGTTGCTCGGACCATCCGTCGGTACCCGCAGGCCGTTCGGGCACCACCAGATAGCGCATGTCGGCAGTGGAGTCGTGCACCCGCACGGTCACGTGCGACGGCAACTCGGTACCGAACTCGGCCAGCACGGCCCGCGGTTCGCGCACGGCACGGCTCCGATACGGTCGGCTCTTGTACCAGTCCGGCGGCAGACCGAGCAGCCAGCGCGGATAGCACGAACACAGCGTGCACACGACGAGGTTGTGGACGTCGGGCGTATTGGCCACGACCACCAGCTTGTACGGCCCGCGATCGAGACCGATCGCCTCCAGCGCCGCGTTGCCATCGGCCAGCAACAGCGCGCGATAGTCCGCGTCGACCCACGCGCGGGCCACCACCTTTGCGCCGCGGGCCGGTGTGCGGCTGTCCATGTCGGCGACCTGCGCGTCGACCGTTTCGTGGCTGAGCACGCCTTTCTCGGCCAGCAGTTCGCGGACCGCGATCTCCAGCACGTTGTAGTAGGTGGGCGACCGGTCGTCGCGATCGTCGGTCGGGTTCGTCATCGTGCCTCCGCCGGTTCGAGCCAGTGCTGATAGAGCTCCACGTCGACGGTGTCGGTGGACGGACCGGCGTAGTCGGGCCACAGCGCGTTCTGCGCAAACCGCACGCGGTACAGCGGCTGCTTCGGATCGCCGGGCCGGCCATACGCGAGTTCCTCGGGATTGCCGTAGATGCCGCACAGCCGCTCGATCACGCCTTCGTGGCCCCGCACGTAGAACGGCGTGCGCACATGACCCGGTGGGTGTGCGAGCCGCACCCGCACGCGATCGCCGTCGCGAAACCGCGGCGCGGTCATCGACCGGCTCCGGATGCGCGCTGCTCGACCTCCGCGATCTTGCGCGACAGCTCGTCGATGTGGATCACGCCGCGCTGGATCAGCGTCTGCGTGATCGCATGCATCCAGCGCTCGTAGTAGCCCATCCGTTCATAGGCGACGGCACCGAGGGATTCGATGTTCCGGCGCAACTCGTCGACCGTCATGTGTCGACAGTCCTTGCCGGACAGCAGCACGAGCAGCGCGTCGACCCGCTTCTCCCACTGCTCGTACTCGTGCTCGGACGGCACGACGGTTGGGGCCGACAGCCCGCCCATGTCGTGGAAACCGCGCGCCGCCTCGGCGCCGGAAACATCGCGTGTGCTCATTTCGCCCCCGGAGGTTTCTGCGGATTCAGCTTCGCGCCCTCGGCCAGACCGGCCGGCGGACTCACGACGACCATCGTACCTTCCTCGATGCCGGACGCAATACGCAGCACCTTGCCGTCGGTGCCGGCCACCGTGATCGGCAGGAAGTGCGCCTTCGAATCCGGTCCGACGGAAGCCACGACGGGCTTCTTGTCCTGCATCACGAGCGCGCCGGCCGGCACTTCGATGTAGCTCTGGGTCGGCACCAGCACCGCCACGTTGACGAAACTGCCGGGGATGAAGCGCCCGTCCTGATTGTCGAACTCAACCTCGGTGCGCAACGTTCGGGTGCGACTGTCGAGTTCGCCGGACACCCGCGCCACCTTGCCGATCACCTTGCGGTCGGCCGCGGCGGCATCGGTCACTTCGACCTCGAGCCCCGCCTTGATCAGCGGTGCATCGGCCTGCTCGGGATACACGGTGACCTTCAACCGGCCCGGATCCGAGATCACCATCACGGGCTGCGCGGACGTGATGTTCGCGGCGGCGTTGGTGATCAACGCGCCGGGATCGACGTAACGTTGCGCGACGACACCGGCAAACGGCGCCCGCAGCGTGCGGTAGCTCGCGAGGGTCCGCAGCTCGGCAATCTGCGCCTCGGCGACGCGCACATCGTTCTCGGCGTTGTCGAGCGCCTGCTGCGAGAAGAATCCCTGCTTCGCGAGATCGCGCGTGCGCTGCGCGAAGCGGCGCTTGTTCTCCAGCCCGGTCGCGATCGTGTTGATCTGTGCATCCAGCTCCGGCGACTGGATCTCCGCGAGCACCTGACCGGCTTTCACTGCATCGCCGACGTCGACGTGGATCGCTTTCAGATAGCCGCCGACCTTGCCGTAGAGCGTCGTCGATCGCAGCGGCAACGCCTCGCCCACCAGCGACACACGGCGGAAATCCGGACCCTGCTGGGCCTTCGCGACCATGACCGAAGGCCCGGCCGCCGTGGCGGCCGCTTTCGCTTCGGTCTCCTTGGCCGCCGCCTTCTGATTGCGCTGATCGTAGAACCAGACACCGCCGGCGGCCGCCGCGAGCAGCACTGCACCGATCAGCAGGAAGACGATGAAGGAACGCGCGTTCGATTGACCCATGGTTTCTCCTAGACGGCGCCTTCGCCCTGGGCTTCACGCTCGAAACGCGCGTCGAGTTCGTGCAAGGTGGGCATGCGCCGGCGCAACAGGGAATACACCACCGGCACCACGAACAGCGTGGACACCGTGGCGAAGATCAGTCCACCGATCACCGCGCGGCCCAGCGGTGCGTTCTGCTCGCCGCCTTCGCCGAGACCCAGCGCCAGCGGGATCATGCCGATGATCATCGCCAGCGCCGTCATCAGCACCGGCCGCAGACGCGTCTTGCCGGCTTCCAGCGCCGCTTCGAGCACCGGCATCTGCGGATTGAGCACGCGCACTTCGTTGGCGAAACTGACGATCAGGATCGCGTTGGCCACACCGATGCCGACAGCCATGATGGCGCCCATCAGCGACATCACGTTCAACGTCGTGCCGGTCAGGGCCAGCATCCACAGGATGCCGATCAGCGCACCGGGCACCGCCATCATGATGATGAACGGGTCGGTCCACGACTGGAACAGCACGACCAGCAACGCGTAGACGAGGATCACCGCGAGCACGAGCCCGAGCAACAGGCTCTCGAACGACGACATCATCACTTCGTACTGGCCGCGGATCAGGATCTTCGCGGTTTTCGGGAAGTCCGGCTCTTCCAGGATCTTGGCGATCTTCGACTGGATATCGCGCACCGTGCCGCCCAGATCGCGACCGTCGACGTTCGCCGCGATATCGATCACGCGTTGCACCGTGTAGTGCGACACGGACTGGTAACTCAGTTCCGGCTTGACCGTCGCGACGCTGCCGAGCGTCAACACCGGCGCACCGGGAATCGCAGATGGATTGCGTGCAGCACCCGGCACCGAGATCGCGCTCGTCATCGGCGTCACCGGCGTGTTCATCAACTGCTCGACGCTGGCGATGCGCTCCGGCGGTGTCTGGATCGACACGGTGTAGTTCACGCCGTTGGGATTCAGGAAATACGACGGGCTGATGATCGCGCTGGACGACAACGTCACCAGCGCGCTGTTGGCGATATCGCGTTGCGACAGCCCCATCCGCGCGGCGCGCAGGCGATCGACATCGACCTTCAGCGCCGGATAGTTCAGCACCTGCATCTGCCGCACGTCGACCGCGCCGTTGGTTTCCTCGACCAGTTGCTTGACCCGCGCCGCGTAGCCCTGGGCCCGCTCGAAATTCGAATCCTGGATCTGCACGTCGATCGGTGCAGGCAATCCGAAGTTCAGCACCTGGGTGACGATGTCGGCGTTCTGGAAATAGAAATCGGAACCCGGATACTTCGGCGGAATCCGGTGACGGATCTCCCGCTGATAGTGCTCGACCGGTTTGTGCGGCTTCTTCAGCAGGATCAGGATCTCGGCATCCATGCCGCTGATGTTGTCGGTCGGTACCAGCGCCAGGTTGAAGAAGATCGGCACGCCGACCATGTCGTTGATGCGGTCCAGTTCCTCCGGCGGGATGATCTCGCGGATGTCCTTCTGGACTTCCAGCACCAGTTTCTCGGTCTCCTCGATGCGGGTGCCGATCGGTGCGCGGTAGTGCAGTTTCATGATGCCGACGTCGGGCGCCGGGAAGAAGTCGGTGCCGATCACGCGCAGCAAACCAGCGCTCAGTACGGCGACCGCGAACACGATGAAGATCATCGTCGGCCGATGCCGCAGCACCATCGCCAGGATGCCGCCGTAGAAATTGGTCAGCCTGTCGAGTACGCGTTCGCGGCCGGCGTTGAACCGCGCTCCGAGACCCGGGCGCCCCTTCGATTCGCCGTGATGCTCGCCTTCGAGCAGGAAGCGCGACAGCATCGGCACCAGCGTGAACGACAGGATGTACGACGCCAGCAGCGAGAACACGACCGACAGTGCCAGCGGCACGAAGAGGAACTTCGACGCGCCGTGCAGGAATGCCACCGGGAAGAACACGATGCAGATCGACAGGGTCGCCATCGTCCGCGGCAGGGCGACTTCGCGCGAACCTTCGAGGATGGCGACGGTCAGCGGCTGACCCATGTCGCGATGGCGGTGGATGTTCTCCACCGCGACGGTCGCGTCGTCGACGAGGATCCCGGTCGCGAGCGCGAGACCGCTCAGCGTCATCAGGTTGATGCTGTTGCCGGTGAGGTACAGCGCGATGATGCCCGCGAACATCGCGCACGGAATCGACGTGATCACGACGATCGTGTTGCGCCAGCTGCCGAGGAACACCAGGATCATCAGCGACACGAGAAACGATGCCAGCACGGCTTCGTGGGTCACGTTGCTGATGGCCGCGCGCACGAACTGCGACTGGTCGAAATCGAGACTGATGTCGAGGCCGTCGGGCGCGCCGGCCTGAATCTCGGCCATCAGTTTGCGCACGCCGTCGACCACCGCCAGGCTCGACGCATCGGCGTGTTTCAGGATGGTCAGGTACGTGGCCCGCAGGCCGTCGACGTGCACGATGTTGTTCTGCACCGCGAAGCCGTCCTCGACTTTCGCGACGTCCCCGAGCATCACCGGAACATTGCCCTGCACCCGCAGCGGCATCCGGTTGAAGTCGTCGACGACCGCCGGGCTCGAGTTCATCAGCACGTTGTAGTCGATATCGCCGATGCGCGCGGTGCCGGACGGAATCAGCAGGTTCGACGTGGTCACCGCCTGCACGACGTCGTTCGGCGAGATGCCCTTGGCCGTCATCAGCGTCGGGTTCAGATCGACCGAGATCTGTCGCAGCCGGCCGCCGAAGGGCGCCGGCACCTGCAGGCCGGGCACCGTGAACAGCTTCACGCGGACGAAGTTGAACGCGTGGTCGAAGATCCGCCCCTCGGGCAGCGTCTTGCTCGCCAGCGTCATCTGCACGATCGGCACGGTCGCCGGGCTGTAGCGGATGATCACCGGTGGCGAAATGCCCGGCGGCAGGATCCGCAGGACCGTGCCGTTGATGGCGTTGATCTGTGCGATGGCCGCGCCCATCTCCATGCCCGGGTGGAAGAACACCTTCACCAGCCCGACGCCGGGGATGCAACTCGACTCGATTCGCTCGATGCCGCCGACCGTGGTGGAGTACGCGCGCTCGGAAATGATGACGACGCGGCGCTCCATCTCTTCGGCAGAAAGCCCGGGGTAGGCCCACCCGACGAAGACCACCGGGATGTCGATCTTCGGAAAGAAGTCGACGATCATCCGGGTCGCAGCCAAGGCCCCCAGCAGAAGGACCAGCAGCGACAAAACGGCTACCGAATACGGCCGGCGCAAGGCCAGCCGTACCAACTCCATCATGGATCGTGTTCCCTTGGTGCCCCGGCCCCCCGGAGCTGCATGAAACGGCCAGCGCGGTGGACTTGAACAGCGGTGGCCTGCGGATGCTGCGCCGGATCATACCCGGAGCATTTCCGGCGCGTCATCCGGGGTGCACATACCCGGTATCCGGGCACTCAAGGGACGCCCGCACGTGCCGATAACGAAGGACGATCGATGCGCGCCCGACGCCCGGGCGGGCACCACAAGCCGCTCGGCAGCTACGGAGCGCGTGATCGCGGTCACCTCTTCCAAGGATATCGACACCATGGACATCCACTATCGACTGGTCCGCGGCTCTGCCGGACAGACCCGCTACGTCGCCGACGACTGCCTGCGCCGCAGCGCCGGCGGCGACACGTGGCTGCGCGAACGACGGGGCGCGCTCGCTGCGGCCGACGCCCGATTGCTGAACCTCGTCGGCGCCGAGCCCATGCCGACCGCCCACCATCCGGTGGCCTTCGACGCGGTCGTCGACGGGATCGAATCGCTGGCGCTTCAAACCCGGTTGATGGCGCTGAACGCCACGCTCGAAGCAGCCCGCACCGGACACCGGGCGCGCGGCTTTGCCGTCGTGGCCGATGCCGTCGGCCTGCTGGCTACCCGCGCCGCGACCACGACCCGGAAACTGTTCGGCGCCCCCGGCGCACCGTCCGACGCCCGGTCGGCGTGAGCATCGATCGCACGCGACAGCCATTTCCGCAAAACGAAAAGGCCGGCGATTTCGCCGGCCTTTTTGTTTCGAGCAGCCCGGATCCGGGCTGCCGCAACCGCGTCACTTGCCGAGCAGCTTCGCCAGTTCGCCGCTCTGGTACATCTCGCGCATGATGTCGGCGCCACCGACGAACTCCCCCTTCACATACAGCTGCGGGATCGTGGGCCAGCTCGAGAAGTCCTTGATGCCCTGACGAATTTCCGGATCGTCGAGCACGTTGACCGTGGCGACTTCCTCGACGCCGATGGCCTCCAGCATCTGCACGGCGGCCGCCGAGAATCCGCACATCGGCGCATCCGGCGTGCCCTTCATGTACAGCACGACCGGGTTGCTGGTCACCTGACTGCGAATGCGTTCCTGCGTATCCATGGATGGCTCCTGAAGGCAACGAGGACGCCGCTGCGGGCGTCCTGTGGATGAAATCGATGTTAGTCCGTCCGTCCGGCAGCCACAACCACCCGCGGTTGTCCGCCCGGGTCGTCAACGACCTCGATGGGGACCAAACCGGCTGCCCGGACGATCGCCACGACGGCGTCCCGCTGCTGCCACCCGTGTTCGAGCAGCAACACGCCACCCGGGTGCAGATGGGATGGCGCCGTCGCGGCGATCCGCCGGATGGCATCCAACCCGTCCGACCCGGACACGAGCGCCGTCGTCGGCTCGTGGGCGAGACCCGGTAGATGGGGATCGGCCGCGGAAAGATAAGGGGGATTCGACACGATGACATCGAAACGCTCGCCAGCCACGGCGTCGAACCAGTCCGACGACAGGAAGCGCACGGCCGTGGCACCGAGACGCACGGCATTCGCGGTCGCCACCGTCAGCGCGGCCGGGCTGGCATCCACGGCGACGACTTCACAGGCCGGCCGCTCCAGCGCGAGCGTCACCGCAACGCAGCCGCTGCCGGTGCCGAGATCGAGCACGCGCCTCTGCCGGCCGAGCGGCAGATGATCCAGCGCGCAGCCCACCAGCGTTTCGGTATCCGGCCGCGGGATCAGCACGTTCGCATCGACGCGAAACTCGCGACCGAAGAAATCGGTCACGCCGAGCACGTACGCGATGGGTTCGCCGTCGATCAGTCGCCGCAGACGATCGGCATAGCCGGCGAGATCGAACCGCGCTTCGGGCTCCTGCTCGCGCAGCACGCGCTGCGCGCCGGTGAGCGGCACGCTGCCGTGGAACACCTGCAATACCCACGTCCACGCGGGAATGCCCGACAGCGGCGGCGTCCATGCCAGCGCCGCGCGTTCCAGGCGCTGCGCATCCGATCGCAGCCGCTCGCCCAGCGTCATCGGCCGATCAGACTTCTTCAGCCAGCGCCGCCAGCTGCTCGGCCTGGTGTTCGGCCAGCAGCGCGGCGGTCAGATCTTCGATTTCGCCGTCCATGATCGCGTCGATCTTGTAGAGCGTCAGGTTGATCCGGTGATCGGTGACGCGGCCCTGCGGAAAGTTGTACGTGCGGATGCGCTCGGACCGGTCTCCGCTGCCGATCAACGACTTGCGGGTCGCGGCGGTCTTCGCCGCCTGATCGCGCAGCTGCCGATCCTTGATCCGGGCGGCGAGCACCGACAACGCCTGGGCCTTGTTCTTGTGCTGCGACCGGTCGTCCTGGCATTCGACGACGATACCGGTCGGCAGATGGGTGACACGCACCGCCGAATCGGTCTTGTTGATGTGCTGCCCACCGGCGCCGGATGCGCGGAATGTGTCGATGCGCAGGTCCGCCGGATTGATCTCCACGTCCGACACGGCGTCCGCTTCGGGCATCACCGCGACCGTGCAGGCCGACGTGTGGATGCGTCCCTGGGTTTCCGTCGCCGGCACGCGCTGCACGCGGTGTCCGCCGGATTCGAACTTGAGTTTCGAATAGGCACCCTGCCCGATGATCTTGGCGATGACTTCCTTGTAGCCACCGAGTTCGCTCGGACTCTGCGAGATCACTTCGACGCGCCAGCGTTGACGCTCCGCGAAGCGGGAATACATCCGGAACAGATCGCCGGCGAACAGGGCCGACTCGTCACCGCCGGTGCCGGCGCGGATCTCGACGAAGATGCTGCGGTCGTCGTTCGGGTCCTGCGGCAGCAACCGGACCTGCAGCTCGGCCTCGAGCTGTGCCAGCCGGTCGCGCGTGACGCGGATCTCCGACTCCGCGAACTCGCGCATGTCCGGCTCCTGCGCCATCTCCTGGGCGGTCGACAGATCGTGCTGCCCCTGCCGATGGGCATGGAACAATTCGACGACCGGGCCGAGTTCCGCGTGCTCGCGGGTCAACCGTCGATAGTTGTCGATGTCGGCCGTGACCGCTTCCGAAGCGAGCAGACGATTGAGCTCCTCAAGCCGCGCCGCGAGCTGCGCGAGCTTCGCCTCGATGCTGGGTTTCATTCGCGGGGGATGGCGTACAGCCGGCCGAGCAGCGTGACCAGCTGGTCACGCTCCGCATCTTCCGCCGCATGCAGCGCATGGGTGGGTGCGTGCAGAAACTTGTTGGTAAGGCCTTGGGACAGAGCTTCCAGAACGGCCTGCGGATCGTCGCCGCGGGCCAGTGCCTTCGCGGCCCGCTCCAGTTCGTGACGACGGGTCCGCTCGGCCTGGTCGCGCAGCGCCCGGATCGTGGGGACCACTTCGCGGGTGCCGAGCCAGTGCATGAAGTCGACCACGCCGCGATCGATGATCGCCTCGGCTTCCGACACGGCGGCCTGCCGGTTGTCGCGGCCTTCCTGCACGATGCGACCGAGGTCGTCGACGGTGTAGAGGAACACATCGTCCAGCGCGGCGGCTTCGGGTTCGACGTCGCGCGGCACCGCGAGATCGACGACCAGCATCGGGCGATGCCGCCGGACTTTGAGCGCCCGCTCGAGCATGCCCTTGCCCAGAATGGGTAACGGGCTCGCCGTACAGGAAATCACGATGTCGTGGCCGGCCAGGTGGTCGGGCAGTTCATTGAGCGAGATCGACCGGGCGCCGAAGCGTTCGGCGACCTCCCGTCCGCGCTCGACGGTCCGGTTGGCGAACGTCACCTGCCGCGGGCTGCGCGCACAGAAGTGCGCCGCGCAGAGCTCGATCATCTCGCCGGCACCGACGAACAGCACCGCCTGCCCGGCGACATCGGGGAAGATGCGCTCCGCGACACGGACCGCGGCAGCCGCCATCGACACCGAGCTGGCGCCGATCTCCGTGCGAGTACGCACTTCCTTGGCGACCGAGAACGTACGTTGGAACAGTTGATGGAGCACGGTGCCGAGCGTGCCGGCTTCCTCGGCCTCGCGGACCGCCTGTTTCATCTGCCCGAGGATCTGCGCTTCGCCGAGCACCATGGAATCGAGCCCGCTCGCCACGCGGAACGCATGGCTCACCGCGCGTTCCCGCGGCAATTCGTACAGGTAGGGTTGGATCCGGTCCGCCGGCAACCGATGGTGCCCGGCCAGCCAACCGGCGACGGCACCGGGGTCGGAGGCCGCGCAGTACACCTCGGTCCGGTTGCAGGTCGAGATGATCGCCGCCTCGCGCACAGGCCCCAGACCGGCGAGCGCCCGCAACGCGGGCCGCAGATGGTCGGCCGGAAACGCAAGCTGCTCGCGGATGGCGAGCGGCGCAGTCTGGTGATTGAGGCCGAGGGCGAGGAGTTGCATGGGCGAAATAACGGTTGTCCGGCAGAAACGTTGAAACACGTTCCCGAACCAACGGAATTATAAGGGCGGGGATCGGGGTTTCCGATCCCGATCGGATCAAAAGGTGCTGGATTCGGCGGAGGACCATCGGCGGGCGTGGTGCCCGCCGATGCCATTGGCGCTATCGACGTGCCGGCACACCGAT
>JAHCKV010000560.1 GCA_026125595.1 Burkholderiales bacterium
TGCATCGCGTCCCGTGGGGCCAGCATGCCGTGACCCGCAATCGCGCGCTCGCCGCCGCCGTGCTGGGCTACGCCATCACCGGCGATCCGGACTACGGCATCGCGGCCCCGGCGTTTCCGCCGAACCCGCAGGAGGACGACTCCCCGGCCGACGACGATCGACCCTGGCTCGACCCGGCGTCCCGATACACCTGGGCACCGCCGGCGCCCTATGCGGTCCTGCTCCACGGTACCAGCGCCGAACGCAAGCAATGGCCCGAACACCAGTGGAAGAAACTCGCCGCGCAGCTCGGCGCCACCGGCGTCGCGTGCGTACTGCCCTGGGGCAGTGACGCGGAACACGCCCGCAGCGAATCGATCGCGCAGAACGTACCGCATGCCATCGTGCCGCCACGACTCGGTCTGCGCACCCTCTCCGGATTGTTGGGCCATGCCCGGGTGGTGGTCGGCGTCGACACCGGCCTCACCCATCTGGCCGCCGCGTTGCGCACGCCGACCGTCGGCATCTACGTCGCCACGGAACCCGCGGCCACCGGCGTGCTGGCGCCGGGCTTCGGCGTGAACCTCGGCGGCAAGGGGCGGACGGTCACGCTGGCCTCCGTGCTCGGCACCATTCGAGACGTCACGACGTGAACGCCCGACGCCATCGCGGTCCAGCGCGGACGGAAAGTCCATGAGTCTGCGGCGACTCGCGTATTCGATCGCTCTCTTCATCGCCGTGCCGTTCGCGTGGGCGCATCTGGTCTGGCGCGCCCGGCGCCAACCGGAGTATCTGCAGCACGTCGCGGAGCGCTTCGGCCGCTATCCCGCGCCGGCACCGCGGGACGCAATCTGGATCCATGCGGTGTCCGTCGGCGAGACGCGCGCGGCCGAGCCGCTGGTGGCAGCCCTGAGCGACGCCCATCCCGGCGTGCCCATCCTGTTCACGCACACGACGCCGACCGGCCGCGCGACCGGCACCGCCGTATTCGGCGACCGCGTGTCCCGCGTCTACCTGCCCTGGGATCTTCCATTTGCAGTCGCCGGATTTCTGCGTACGTTCCGGCCCCGCATCGGCATCGTGATGGAAACCGAGCTGTGGCCCAACCTGATCGCCGGTTGCGCGGCCCGCGGCGTGCCCCTTTATCTCGTGAACGCGCGGCTCTCCGAGCGATCGGCGCGCGGCTACGCCCGTGTCGCCGGTCTGACCCACGAAGCGCTGTCGAACCTCGCGGGCATCGGTGCGCAGACGGAAGATGACGCGTCTCGACTGCGGGCCCTGGGCGCGCCGGCCGTCACGGTCACCGGCAGTCTGAAGTTCGAGATCGAGCCACCGGCCGAGCAGATCGCGCGCGGCCTCGAATGGCGCGCGCGGATCGGCGCGGCGCGACCGGTCTGGCTCGCCGCCAGCACCCGCGAAGGCGAGGAAGCCCTGATCCTCGATGCACTGCCGTCCATACCGAACGCACTGCTGATCCTCGTGCCGCGGCACCCGCAGCGGTTCGACGAAGTCGCGCGGCTGCTGGAAGTCCGCGGGCTGCGCTTCCGGCGGCGCAGCGAAACGGTGGATCTGCCGCCGGATGTGCAGGTGCTGCTGGGCGACAGCATGGGCGAGATGTTCGCGTACTACGCGGCCGGCGACGTGGCGTTCGTCGGCGGCAGCCTGCTGCCGTTGGGGGGGCAGAACCTGATCGAGCCGTGCGCCGTCGGCAAGCCGGTCCTGGTGGGCCCCCACACTTTCAATTTCGCCGATGCGACGCGCGGTGCCATCGCCGCCGGTGCCGCGCGCCGAGTCGAAGACGGCGCGGCCTTGCGTCACGCGCTGGAACAACTCTTCGCGGATCCGGAGGCGCGTTTGCAAATGGGCCGCGCCGCTGCCGGCTTTGCCGCGGCGCACCGCGGTGCCACTGCACGCACGCTGGCAATCATCGAAGCCGGAATGTCGCGGACTCGGTGACGAGCAGCCGCACTGGCCGGTCGTGATCCTCGACCGGAAGCGCCGGCAACAACTGCATCGAAAAGATCGGCGCCACGACGGTTGCCGGCGGCACCTGCACGAGCACGCGGTCGTAGAACCCGCCACCGTATCCGAGACGATGTCCCTTCAGGTCGAACGCGAGCCCGGGAATCACCAGGCAGTCGACCCGATCGATCGGAACTTCCGCACAACGATCGGGATCCGGCTCGCGAATCCCCCACGGACCGGACCGGAGATCGATGTCCGGATCGGCAACGACATGGAATGAGAGATGGCGCGGTTGCCGATGGATCAGCGGCAGCAGCAGTGTGCGTCCGGATGCGAGCACCGCGCGGTTGAAGGCTGCCGTGTCGAACTCGGTACCGAACGCGCTGGTGCCGGCGATGATCGAAGCGCCGCGAACGATCGGCACATCGAGCAGCCGTGCCGTGATGCGGGCCGAGGCTTGTTCGCGCCAACGGGCGCCGAGTGCTTCGCGGCGCGCGAGGACCCGCTCGCGCAGCATTGATTTTTGCGGATGCACGGCAGGCGCCTTGCGAGCAGACGGCAGGAACGCCGCCGATGCGGAAGCCGGCCGGCCCTCAGATCACTATTGTGCCGGCGCGAGCAGCCGG
>JAHCKV010000561.1 GCA_026125595.1 Burkholderiales bacterium
GATCGGCCTGCTGGTCGCGGGCATCGTCAGCCTCGTGCAGCAGGAACGGCTCGGCTGGACGGCGCGGCTCGATCATCTGCTGCTCGACACGTTTCTGCGGGCCTCCGCCATCGAACCGCGCAGCCCGAACACGCTCGTCGTCGATATCGATGACGTGAGCCTGGCGGCGATCGGTCAATGGCCGTGGCCGCGCTACCGGACCGCCGCGCTGGTCTCGGCGATCGCCGCCGGCAAGCCGGCCGCCATCGGCGTCGACGTACTGTTTCCGGAGCCCGATCGCACCTCCCTCGTCACCGTGCAGAAGGCGTTCAAGCGCGACTTCGATGTCGACATCGCGTTCAGCGGCGCGCCGCCGGGATTGCAGGACAACGATGCGTATCTCGGCCAAGTGCTGTCCGACGTGGAGGCTGTCGGCGCGGAGTTCTTTTATTTCGATCACACCACGACCCCCGAACCGACGACCGGATCCGATTTTCGGTTCACCGAGACCGGGGGACCGCTGTTGTTGCACGAAGCCTCGGGGGTGCTGCGCAGTACACCGCAGATAGCCGCCCGCGTCCGGTTCGCCGGCTTCATCAACAATCAGTCCGATCCCGACGGGAGGCTGCGTCGGCTGCCGTTGTTGATTCGCCACGAAGGCGCCGTGCATCCGCATCTGGCTTTGGCGACGGTGATGCGGGCGTTGGGCATCGCCAACGCTGCCGTCGAATCGGAACGGGATGGTGCCGTCATCCGGATCGCGGAGCGCCGCATTCCGATCGACGATCGCGGTGCCGCAATCCTGCGATTCGACGGCGCGCCCTCCGCCTATCCGTCGGTCTCCGCCTTGAGCGTGTTGAACGGATCGGTACCGGCGTCGGACATCGCCGGGAAGATCGTGTTCGTCGGATCGTCCGCCGCGGGCTTGAACGATCTGCACAGTACGGCGTTCGATCCGCAGTTTCCGGGCCTCAAGGCCCACGCCGCGATGGCCGAGCAGATCCTGGTCGATCGATTCGTGCGGGAGCCGCGGTGGTCGCGGATCGTGATTCCGGTGATCTGCCTGATCGCAGCGGGATCGATGGCGGTGCTGTTCATCAGCGGTGTCGGCGCGACGTGGATGACGCTCGGCAGCCTCGCCATCGGCGTGACGCCGCTTCTGCTGTCCATCATGCTGTTCGCGCAGGGTGGCCGGTTCGTGTCCGCCGGTGCACCGGTGATCGTCACCGCCCTGCTCTTCGTCACGTTCTTCGCGATGCGTTTCTCGATCGAACGGCGACAATCGCTGATGTGGTTCAAGCGCCTCGAGAACGCGCGGCAGGTCACGATCGAATCCATGGCCGCCGTCGCCGAAACCCGGGATCCGGAAACCGGTGCGCACATCAAGCGCACGCAGTACTACGTCAAGACCATCGCCGAAGAACTGCGCCGCACCGGCTGGTACACCGACATCCTGACGCCGGAATACATCGATCTGCTGTTCATCTCGGCGCCGCTGCACGATATCGGCAAGGTCGGCGTGCCGGATCACATTCTGTTGAAGCCCGCCAGACTGACGCCCGAAGAGTTCGAGATCATGAAGCGCCACGCGGAGTTCGGTCGGGAAATCATCTTCAGTTCAGCCCGGCTGATCGAAGGTGACAACTTCCTGATCCTCGCTGGCGAAATCGCGGCGACCCATCACGAGAAATGGGATGGCACCGGCTACCCCGCTGGACTCGCGGGCAACGACATTCCGTTGTCGGGGCGAATCATGGCCGTGGCCGACATCTACGACGCGCTGATCAGCCGGCGCTGCTACAAGGAACCGTTCTCTCACGACAAGGCAGTGGGCATCATCCGAGAAGGGCGTGGCACGACATTCGATCCGGTGGTGATCGATGCGTTCTTCGCGGTCGAAGCCACGGTCATCGACATCGCGGCGCGCTATCAGGATTGAGCCGCGGCCACCGCTTTACGCGAGCGAATCCAGCAGCGCGCGTGCGGCCTTCAGATCCGCCGTGTCCGCACCTTCGGTGAAACGGTCGAACACCGCCGCGAGCTGCATCCGTGCCTGATCGGGCTGGTCCTGATCCCGATACAACCGGGCCAGGCTCATCGCGCAGCGCAACTCCCACGCCAACGCGCCCTGCTGGCGTGCGCGTTCGAGTGCACGCACGAAATGACAACCGGCCTCCAATGCTGCATCGGGACGGCCGACACTCGACAGCAGTTCTCCCTTGATGCGCAGCAGTTCGGCGATGCACCAGCCTTCTTCGTTGCGCTCGGAACGGGCTAGCGCTTCTTCTATGACATCGAGCCCTGCCCCGGTTTCACCGACGGTGCCGAGCACATCGGCGAGTTCGCCGAGGAATGCGATGTAGCGATTGCGGCGCCGGAACGTGGTCTCCGGCAGATCGTCCAGCGCGGTGCGCAGCACATGCAGCCCCTGCACGATGTCGCCGCTGCGCACCAGCAGCATGCCGTTGAGGCAACGCCCTTCGATCTGCCAGAACGTCAGGCCATGCTTCTCTGCGCGGTCGAGCAACTGCGTGATGAACCGTTCGGCCGCGTCCAGACGGCCGGTGTAGAGCGCGATCGGGCACGCCT
>JAHCKV010000562.1 GCA_026125595.1 Burkholderiales bacterium
GTCGATTACGCCATCTTCATGCTGGACGTGAACGGCTACATCGTGACGTGGAATTCGGGCGCCCAGCGCATCAAGGGCTATCAGGCCGACGAGATCATCGGCCAGCATTTTTCCCGGTTCTACCCGTCCGATGCGATCGACGGCGGCTGGCCTGACTACGAACTGCAGCGCGCGACCGAGCAGGGTCGCTTCGTCGACGAGGGCTGGCGTCTGCGCAAGGACGGCTCGCGATTCTGGGCCCATGTGGTGATCACCGCGCTGCGTGACGATACGGGCCAGTTGCGCGGTTTCTCGAAGCTCACGCGCGATCTGTCCGAGCGCAAACGGACGGAAGCGCTGGAGGCGGATGGCCTGCAGCGCGAGGAACTGCTCGAGGCCGAGCGGAACGCGCGGATCGAGGCGCAGCGGGCAGTGCGCATCAAGGACGAGTTCATCGCGACGCTGTCGCACGAGTTGCGCACGCCGCTGAACGCGATCCTCGGATGGATCCAGGTGCTGCGGGCGCGGGGTGTACCGTCGGCGGACGAGCTCAAGCGCGGCCTGGAAGTGATCGAGCGCAACGCCCGTACGCAGGTCCGGCTGATCGAGGAACTGCTCGACTTGAGCCGCATCATGTCGGGACGCATCCGGCTCGATGTGCAGCGGGTCCAACTGGTCGACAGCGTGGAAGCCGCCATCGAGTCGGTCGAGCCGGCGGCGGCGGCCAAGGGGGTACGGCTCGAACGGATCATGGATCCGCAGGTAGGCGCGGTGTCAGGGGATCCGGCGCGGCTGCAGCAGATCATGTGGAATCTGCTGAGCAACGCGATCAAGTTCACGCCGAAGGGCGGTCGCGTGCAGGTGGTGATGGAGCGCGTGAACTCCCACGTGGAGATCAGCGTCGCCGACACCGGCATCGGTATCCCGGCCGATTTCCTGCCGTTCGTGTTCGACCGCTTCTCGCAGAAGGACAGCTCGGCGAGCCGGCCGTACGGCGGACTCGGATTGGGATTGGCGATCTCCAAGCAGTTGATCGAACTCCATGGCGGGTCGCTGCGCGTGAAGAGCCCGGGCGAAGGACTCGGCGCGACCTTCATCGTCGGTCTGCCGCTGTCGGTTGCCCATGCCGCAGATTCGGAGACGGCGCGCGAGCATCCGACCGCATCGAGTGTGATGCCCGACCATAATCCGCTGCCGAGTCTGGTCGGCATCCACGTGCTCGTCGTCGACGACGAGCCCGACGCGAGGGATCTGATCCAGTACCTGCTGGAGGACGCCGGCGCCCGCGTGACCACGGGAGCTTCGGGCACCGAGGCATTGCTGCAGCTCGAAGTCAGCCCGCCCGACGTGCTGGTCAGTGACATCGGCATGCCCGGCATGGACGGCTATCAGCTGATCCGGCGGCTGCGGGCCAGTGAACTGAAGTCGCGACGTGTGCCTGCGCTCGCCCTCACGGCGTTCGCCCGTACCGAAGATCGCAAGAAGGCGATGCTGGCCGGCTTCCAGACCCATCTTGCCAAACCGTTCGATGTCGCGGAACTGGTCATCGTCGTGGCCGGGCTGGTCGGCCGGACTTGAGGTGCGTTCCGTTCGGCGCGGACGTCGCGGGCGACAGATAAGGATGGCGATTAAGTAAAGTTTGTCCTACATTCCGGTGGAGTGGACACGGAGTGGTGGGATGCGGGTCGAGGGCAGTTGTCGGGGGATCGATGGAAGCACCTATCGCTACATCGTGGAGGTCTATGCGTCGCTGGGAGATCTCGTGATCGAAGGCACCGTATGGGTCGACGAGCTTGCGGCAGCGTATCCGTACCACGTCATGCCGGATGCATCGAGGGACGACACGGCACGGCAGGCCGCGGCCCGGACGTGGATCCGGCACTTCATCACGACGCGTTTCGGGACCGAACTGGAGCCGTGAGCCGCGGGTCGTTGCCGTCGCAGCGGCAGCGGTCGGCGGGTGATGCGCCCGGTGCGCCGTGATGCCACCGCGTTGAATCAGCGGAACCGTTCTTCCTGCAGATCGAGGTCCCGGACCAACCGCCGCCACGTCTCGTCGGAGATCGTGCGCGCCCGCGCCAGGCGGAAGATGGCTTCCCGTTCCGCCCCCAGCGCGGTCAGCCGGAGTTCCCGCTCGATCTGGTCGCCGCGGCGAAGGGTGGCCGCGGTCTTGTTGGACCGATCCGGTCCATCGATGCGCTGCCGATACAGATCCAGCAGCCGCGTGGCCGCCGCAGTCCGGAGTTCGGCGTCGGTCGGATCGGCGGGTAGCCGTTGCAAGGTCTGTTCGATGGATCGGATCGCGGCGCGGGCGGCGGCGGCACGGGCCTGTTCGACTTCGACCGCGGCGCTCGACTCGGCGGGAAATTCGAGGCCCGCGAACAGACGGGGCAGCGCGATGCTTGCTGCGGTCAGCGACAGGATGATGACGCCGGTCGCGAGGAAGATGGACAGTTCTCGGGCGGGGAACGCGCTGCCGTCCGGCATCAGCAGCGGCAACGTCATCACGCCGGCGAGCGTGATCGCACCGCGCACACCCGCCAGCGAGAGGGCGGCGATCAGCCGCCAACCGGGCTTTTCTGCGTCGGT
>JAHCKV010000563.1 GCA_026125595.1 Burkholderiales bacterium
AAGGACGACGGCGACATGGCGCGTCTGCCGGATCTGATGACCTTCGCCGACGTGCACGGGTTGAAGATCGGCACGATCGCCGATCTGATCCAGTATCGCAGCCGCACCGAATCGCTGGTGCGGCGCGTGCACGAACGCACCGTGCGCACGGTGCACGGCGATTTCCGTCTCATCGCGTACAGCGACGAGACGACGCGCGAAGCCCATCTGGCGCTGGTCCGCGGCCAGGTCGCCGGTGAGGAACCGGTGCTGGTGCGCGTGCACGAACCGCTTTCGGTCGTCGATGCACTCGATCTCGGCAGCAGCACGCACTCCTGGAGTCTGCACGACGCGCTGGCGATGATCGCCCGGGCCGGCCGCGGCGTGGCGGTACTGCTGCACCGGACCGAAACCGGCACCGATCTGATCTCGCACCTGCAGGCACAACCGGCGACCGGCGATCGACACAAGATGGATTTGCGGACCTACGGCATCGGTGCGCAGATCCTGCGGGATCTCGGCGTCAAGCGCATGCGGCTGCTGTCGCAGCCCCGCAAGATGCCCAGCATGACCGGCTTCGATCTGGAAGTGGCCGGCTACGAACTGCCGGGTCCCCGGCAGGCAGACACAGGGAGTTGAAGATGGCCCGTTTCGAGGGCGTGAACGAGATCGAACCCGACGTTTCGGGCGAAGGGCTGGCCGTCGGCGTCGTGATGAGCCGCTTCAACCAGCCGGTGTGCGAGGCGCTGCTCGACGGCTGCGTCAATGAACTGATCGCGCTGGGCGTCGCGCGGGATGCCATCCGCGTCGTGACGGTGCCGGGTGCGCTGGAGATTCCGGTGGTACTGCAGCACATGGCTTCCACGGGTCAGTACGATGCGCTGGTCGCGCTCGGTGCCGTCATCCGTGGCGAGACCTACCACTTCGAAGTCGTGTCGGACCAGGCGGCGGCGGGCATCCTGCGCGTGCAACTCGATACCGGGGTGCCCGTTGCCAACGGCGTGCTGACCACCGAGGATGATGCGCAGGCCGAAGCCCGCATCGGCAAGGGCGCCGAAGCCGCACGGGCCGCGGTCGAGATGGCGAACCTGGTGGAGACGATCGAAGATGAGCGCGTCTGAACCGGTCGCGGCGCCGCCGCCGAAGCCCAGATCCAAACCCACGTCGCCGCGTCGTCGTTCGCGCGAACTCGCCGTGCAGATGTTGTACGGCTGGCTGCTGAGCGGTGCGGATGCGGAGGATCTGAAGCGCGATGCGCGGCTCGACGAGAACTTCCGGCGCATCGATGCCGACCTCTTCGACCGGCTCGTCGACGGTGTCACGGGCGATGCCGAGGCATTGCGCGCCCGGCTTCAGCCGTACCTCGATCGCACGATCCGTGAACTGTCGCCGGTCGAGCACGCGATCCTGCTGCTCGGCGCGCTGGAACTCGCCGCGCATCCGGAGACACCCTATCGCGTCGTCATCAACGAGGCGATCGATCTGGCCAAGACCTTCGGCGGCACCGACGGTCACAAGTACGTGAACGGCGTGCTCGACCGGCTGGCCGCGGAGCTGCGCCCGAACGAAGCGAAGCGATAGGCGGACGCGGCCGTCCGAGCCGCGCCGTCCGGTTGTTCCCACCACGGAGGAGCGAGCACCATGGCCGACGCGCCGAAGAAAGTCACCACGTTCGATCTGCAGGCGAAGGTCGCCCGCGGCGAGAAGATCTTCCAGGTCACCGCCGTCGATTTTCCGACCGCGCAGCTGGTCGATCGCGCGGGTATCGACTGCATCCTGATCGGCGATTCGCTCGGCATGACGGCGCTGGGTTACTCCAGCACCGTGCCGGTCACGATGGACGAGATGATCCACCACGCCAGGGCGATCTCGCGCGCGGCGAAGCGCTCGATCCTGGTCGGCGACCTGCCGCTCGGCGCCTACCACGCCTCGACCGCGGATGCGATCAACAACGCCATGCGCATGCTCAAGGAAGGCGGCACCGACGTCGTCAAGATCGAGGGCGGCGAGGACTTCGCGCCCATCGCGGAAGCGGTGGTGAAATCGGGCGTGCCGGTGATGGCGCACATCGGCCTGACCCCGCAGCTCGTCTCCAAGCTCGGCGGCTTCAAGGTGCAGGGCAAGAGCGCCGAGACCGGCGTGCAGCTGCTCAGGGACGCGCTGGCGATGGAGAAGGCCGGCTGCTTCGCGATCGTCCTGGAAGCCATCCCCGACCGCGTCGCCCAGGTCATCACCGAGCGCCTGTCCATTCCCACCATCGGCATCGGCGCCGGCCCGCATTGCGACGGCCAGAACCTGGTGCTGCACGACAGGGTGGGCCTGTTCGACCGCTTCACGCCCAAGTTCGTCAAGCGCTATGCGAACTGCTGGGAGATCATCGAGAAGGCGCTGGCCGATTTCCAGCAGGATGTCCACAAGGGACAGTTCCCGCTCGCCGAGCACAGCTTCACGATGAAGGACGACGAGTACCAGGCTTTCCTGAAGAAGCTGGGGTGAGGCGACAGGCGCGAGGGGCCGGGTTGGGGCTTCGCTAGTCCGCCTGGCCGGGCTTTTGCACGGCGAAGACGCCCGATGCCCGCGCGA
>JAHCKV010000564.1 GCA_026125595.1 Burkholderiales bacterium
ACTGGTTCGGTGTTTCCCTAGCCGCGGCCGCGTGTGCGCACCGTGGATGCCGCTACACTACGACGCATGGATCGTCCCGCCACCATTGCGTCGCCTGCACCGTGAGCTGGTTCAAGGTCATCGTCGGTTTCGCGCTGATGATCGGCGTCGTGATCGCGTGGTATCGCATCATGCAGTCGCTGCGCGGACCGACCGGCAGCGGCATGGATCTCTCGGTCGGCAAGAAGCGGCGGGGTCGCGCGGAAGATGCGAACGAACTGGAGCGCTTCGTGGCGGCCCATCGCGCCGGCGCCGCAGACGGTGGCGCGAAGGCGCTGCCACCGACCGCCACTCCGACCCTTCCGGCGCCACCGGTACCGGCGCCGAAGCCGCTGCTCGAAGGTCCGGACAAGCTCGCCTATCTGATCTTCAAGGCCGCGCTGCGCGAGCACGCGGTGTTCGCGCGTGTTTCGCTCGCCACCGTTGCGCCGGACGTACCCGCGCCGTTGCAGCACACCTTTCCACTGGTGATCTGCAGGGCGGATTTCCGCGTGATCGCCGCCGTCGATCTCGACTCCGGCATCGACGCGATGCGGATCGCCGCCATCGGTCGGCACCTTGCCGATGCCGGCATCCGTCACATCGTGCTGGACGCGAAGAAACTGCCGAAGCCGGTCCAGATTGCGGCGCTGCTCGCCGGCGACTGATTCCGCGAACGCCCGCTCAGCGCACCACGAACAGCAGGTTGGCCGCCATGTTCAGCTTGTCGGCCTCGGGGCCGTCCCACGGCACGCTGTGAGAAACACCGATCATCTGCCGGCCCCGATGCACGACCACCGACGCCTTGCCGTCATCGCCGGTAACGACGGGTTTGTCGTCGTCATGCCCACCCAGCGTGACCTTGGCACCGGCCAGCGGCTTGCCTTCGTACAGCACGGTCACGACCAGCGCCTCGCCGTCGCGCGGTGCCGCATCGGCGACGGGCACCAGTTCGAGCTTCTGCCCCGTCGGACGCGACGCCGCGCCGCTCCAGAGCACAATGGTCTTGCCGAACTTCCACGAGCGCGATCCATCGGTGGCACCGGGTATTTCGGTCTTCGGCTGATTGCGGGACTTGCCGTCCACCTTGCACCAGAAACCGTTGTCGAAATCGAGCACCAGCATTGCGGGCTTGGTCGCGGGCTCTGCGGCCAAGCGCTCTCCGTCCGCCACGAGCGTCGTTTGCAGCACCTTGCCGGCCGCATCGTAGGCGACGAGCTTCTTGATCTTCTTGGCCTCATACGGATCGGAACGATCGCTGTGACCGTACGACACCGCATACCGCGGCCCTTCGGGTTCCACCCAGGCGTCATGGGCACGGGCGGTGGTGACGCAGGTCAGGATTGCCAAGCCGAGAACGGAGATGGGACGCATGGATGACGCTTCCTCTAGAAGGTGTAGATGTACGTGACACCGCCGTCGACGCGGGGCCGGGTATCGATCGAGGTACCGGTCGAGTATTCGGATGCGTAGCGGTGCGGCTGGAAGATCGCGTAGACCGCGACGGTCGACTTTCCGATCTGGTAGGCCAACCGCAGGTCGTAGCGGGTGTAGCTTGGTGTGTACAGTGGCGTGGCGGAGGCACCGATGTAGTACGGCGCCGGGTTGAGATAGAACGCACTGGCGTTGGCGCGGATGGTGCCGGAACGGAACGGCGTCGTGTACTCCGCACCGCCCCCGATCACTTCGTCCGGCATGCCGGGAATCAGATTCTGTCCCGCCGTCTGCGGATTCTTGACGCGCGCCTTGACGTGGCTGAAGTTGCCGTAGAAGCGCCATCGATCGGTCGGCACGAACTGGACGTCCATCTCGAAACCATCTCGATCGGTGTCCCCGATGGCGACAAAGTTGCCGCTGCCCACCGGATCCTCACGGATCTCCTGCGCATTGGTGGACTGATAGACGGCCGCGTTGACCTTCCATGCGCGCCCCAGCGACGCATTGAAACCGAGGTCCCGCGACTTGACCTTCGGCGCCTTCAGCGCGCCGGGCGTGGCCGCACCGCCGGCGGATCCGAGGGGCAGAAGTGCGCTGCCCGGTGCAGACAGCTCCGGTGCGCTGACCGCACGGAATCCCTCTCCGTGGTTTGCGAAGAGGGTGAAACTCGGCACGACCGTGTAGACCACGCCGAGCCGCGGTGTGGTGACGGAGCTCTCGTACTGCGTCGACGCGGCGGGGCGCTTGAGATTGTCGATGTCATAGTCGAATCGATCGTGGCGCAGCCCCCCGACCAGCTTGAGCGGTTCGAACAGCTTGATCTGCCCTTGCGCGAAAACACCGTAAGTCAGCAGGCCAAGACTGTAGGCATTGACATAGAGCGGCGTGGGCGCCCCGTTCTCGAACCGCCGGTTGAACGCGTCGCCCCGGTCGTAGCGAGTCTCGGCGCCCGTGGTCAACTGCACGCGATCACCGAAGCGGACGTTGAACAGTGCCCGGCCACCGAACGTGTTGCGGTCGTCCTCCTGCACATTGGCCCGGGGCGGCACGAGATTGAAGCCGCCATTGGTCCGGCGTTTTTCGTAGTGCTCGTAGT
>JAHCKV010000565.1 GCA_026125595.1 Burkholderiales bacterium
TTCACGCGGCGGCCGGCTGACCGCCGCCGCGATTGCGGTTGTGCTGTTCGAGCCATTGCTCGAACGCCTCGACCGCGAGCGGTCGGCTGACGAAGTAGCCCTGCACCTGATCGCAGCCGAGGCGGGTCAGCAGTTCCAGTCCGGCGCGATCTTCCACGCCCTCGGCGACGACTTCGAGCCCCATGTTGTGGCCGAGCTCGATGGTGGAGCGCACGATCGTCGCATCGTCTTCGTCGTCGACCATGTGCATGACGAATGACCGGTCGATCTTCAGTTCCTGCACCGGCAGCTTCTTCAGATAGGCGAGCGACGAATAGCCGGTGCCGAAATCGTCCACCGACAGCCAGACGCCCAGACCGTGCAGTCGGGCCAGGATGTCGAGCGCGCGCTGTGGATCTTCCATCACGCCGCTTTCCGTGATTTCGAGACAGATGCGTGCCGGCGGCACCGCGTTGATGTTCAGGTGCCGCGTGACGAGATCGAAGAGGTCGGCGCTCATCAGATCGCGCGCCGAGATGTTGACCGAGATTGCGACGTCGATGCCGCGTCGATGCCAATCGGCGGCCTGGCGGAACGTGCGCTCGATGACCCAGTGGGTCACGCGCTTGATGTAGCCGGTCTGCTCCGCGAACGGGATGAACTCGCCGGGCGGCACGAAGCCGCGCTCCGGGTGATTCCATCGCACCAGCGCTTCCACGCGTTGCACGGCACCGCTTTTCAGGTCGAGCTTCGGCTGGTAGTGCAACAGCAATTCGTCACGTTCCACGGCGCGCCGCAGCTCGCCGAGCAGCGACAGATGGCTTTGCCGGCCCTCTTCGTAACGCGGGTCGTACACCGCGTAGCCCGCATTGCCGCGCTTGGCCACGTACATCGCGACGTCGGCGTGGCGCATCAGCACGTCGGGATCGTCGTCATGGGTCGGGAAGGTCGCGACCCCGATACTGGTTTCAACGTCCACCGGCTGTCCTTCCAGCAGCATCGGTGATTCGAGGCTCTCCAGAATGCGTTGCGCTACGCGATGCACGCGGGATTCATCACCCGTCGGCAGCAGCACCGCGAACTCGTCGCCGCCGAGACGGGCGACGGAGTCCGAATCGCGCAGCACGTCCCGCAGCCGCCGCGCGACCTCGCGCAACACGTTGTCTCCCGCGGGATGGCCGAGACTGTCGTTGATGTGCTTGAAGCGGTCGAGGTCGAGCAGCATCACTGATACCGGTTCGCCGGTGCGCTGCGCCGTGCGGATCGCCTGTGCCAACCGGTCCCGGAACATCGCGCGGTTCGGCAGACCGGTCAACGTGTCTTCGTAGGCGAGCCGCAGGATCTCCGTCTCGCGGCTCTCGATGCCGGCGAGCATGTGGTTGAAGCTGGCGGCCAGCTCACCGATCTCGTCGTGATGATCGTCGACGGCGCGCTGCGAATAGTCGCCCTGCTGAATGCGTCGCGCGACGGCGGCCAGCTCGTTGACCGGCCGCGTGATGCCGCGGGCGACGAGCACGCTGGCGATCACGGTCAACCCGATGCCGATCAGCGCCAACGCCACCAGGATTGCTCGCAACTCGTCGAAGGGTTCGAGGGCTTCGCGCAGCGATCGCTGCAGCACGGCGACGACGCGACCTTCGGGGCGTTGGCTCAGCGTCGTGAACAGGGTCTCGTACGGCTCGTCGTTCAGATCCACCACCGATTGACGGTTGCGACGCGCCAGTTGTCCGCTGGTGTCCAGCAGTTCGGCGCGCAGCGAATCGGGCAACGTCGACGCGTACATGTTCCATTTGCCGTCGGTCTGCAGCGACAGGAACGACACGTGCAAAGAAGTCACGGTCTGCAGTGCGGTGGCGACGCGGTCGTCGACCAGGAAGCCGGCGAGAACCCACGCGATCGGCACTGGCGCCAGTACCGGCACCACCACCACCTGATACGGCCGGCCGTCGATCAGCACGATGGCGGACGCATGCCGGTTGCGTTCGGCAGTGTCGATCAGATCGGCAAACGGGAATTCCGCATTCTGCGATTCCTCACGCAACGTGTCCGCGAGCAACCGTCGGTCCAGCCCGACCAGCATCAGCACGTTCGCGTCGATGCGCGCGCCATGGTTGCGCAGCACCGATTCGATGGTGCCGAGATCCTGCGTCGCGATCGCGGTCCGGAACCCGAAATCCGCGGCCAGCACGCGCGACGCATCGGTGAGCTGCCGGTTTCGCTGATCGATGAGTTCCCGGAAGATCCGTTCACCGACGACCAGTTCGCGCGCAATCCGATCTTCGGCGATACGCTGACCGGTCACGCCGACGATCGCGAACACCGCGCCCAGCACGATCGACAGCAGGATCGCGAAGAACACCACGATCCGGGACTGCAGGCTGCGGAACTGGAACGGCATGCCGCGACTGGAGCCGGGGATCCGGAGCGCGTCAGCGTGCCACGGTGGGCGGCGGCTTCACGTCGACCTTGAACGAGATCGGCACGTTGGCGCCGGCGACACGGATCCGTTGCGCCGGCAGTTCGGCCGGCATCCACGGATGCCAGATCCGGACGTCGTATTCGCCGGCCGG
>JAHCKV010000566.1 GCA_026125595.1 Burkholderiales bacterium
CCGATGTCGATGGCGCCTGCCGTTGCATTTTTCTTGGCCATTGTTTTCCTCGAGAGAGTTGGGCCGGCAACCGGCCGCCGGATGACCGTTCGGCGCGGTCGGCCTGCGACTGACGTTCGGCCCGATGACATGGACGCGGGAGCGTCCGCCCTTTATCTTCGCGGACACTTCGAGCGTCCGCCCGATGCTTCGGTTCCACCGCGTGGATTCTATTCCGCCGTCACCACCCCATGAAGGCTACCGGAAGAGCAATGGACGACCCGTACTGTCGAACCCTCGTCCGTGATTGGCTCAACGCCAATCATGTGCTGCTGCTGGGTGACGACGACAATGTCCTGATCGACGCGGGCCACGTGACGCATGCGGCGGCGACAGTCGATCTCGTGCGCGGGGCGCTCGGCGGCCGCCCGCTGCACCGGTTGATCAATACGCATGCCCACTCAGACCACATCGGCGGCAACGCCACGGTCCAGCGCGCGTTCGGTTGCAGCATCACCGTGCCGATCGGCGAAGCGCCGTTGATCGATCGCTGGGATGTCCGCGAACTGTGGCTCGACTACGCCGGCCAGCAGGCCGAACGCTTTCGCTACGATGCGGTGGTCCGTCCCGGCGACACGCTCCAGCTCGCCGGACGACCGTGGCAGGTGATCGCCGCGCCCGGTCACGACATGGGCGCCGTGATGTTCTGGCAGTCCGAGGACCGGACGCTGGTTTCCGGCGACGCGCTGTGGGAACGGGGGCTGGGCGTCGTGTTGCCGGGCGACGGCTGGCGCGATCGTCTGGGCGCCGCTCGCGACACGCTGGAACGCATCCGCAGGCTCGCGCCACGACGGGTGATTCCCGGCCACGGACAGCCCTTCGACGATGCCGCAACGGCCATCGACGCCAGTCTGGCCCGCATCACGGCGTTCGAGGCGGACGAGACGAAACTCGCGCGGCATGTGCTGAAGGTGATGTTCGTTTTCACGCTGCTGGAACGGGGCGGCATCGACGGCGCCGCGCTCGGCGCCACGCTCGCCGCGATTCCACTGTATCGCGAGTACGACGCCGCCTATTTCGACATCGGCATCGATGCGCTGGCCGAACTGCTGGTCGATGATCTGCGCCGGGTCGGCGCCATCGAACTGCGCGACGGCCGCATCATCGCGTCGTCCCGGGCCGGCTGACCGTCACGCCGCCCGCGAGCGGTGCCCGCCCAGCTGGGCCGGTTCCAGGTACAGCTGCCGGAAGTACTCCCGCAACGCCTGCATCGCCGGTGAAGGTTCGATGCCGCGTTTCCACGCCAGCCCGACATCCATCGACGGCACCGGATCCTTCAGCTTGATCGTCTCGATGCGCTTGCCTTCCAGCGACCACGGCCGATAGACCATGTCGGACAGGATCGCGACGCCGGCCCCGTTGCCGACCATGCTGCGCACCGCCTCCACCGACGATGTCCGCAACCGGATGTCGGGCAGATACGGCGTGCGGCTCCAGTACCGCAGCGCCGTCTGCTGCGCCTCATCCACCGTCAGCATGATGAAGGGCTCGCGGGAGACATGCTCCAACGTCACTTCGGGCAGATCCAGCAACGGATGCCGGGCCGGCACCCACAGTCGCCGCTCCGATCCGAAGAACGTTTCGTACGACAGATCCGTCGTCCGCAGATTGGAGGTGAGCAGCACGCCCATGTCGAATCGGCGCTGGATGATGCCGGCCTCCCCGGCCTCGCGGTTCACTTCATGCACGTTCACCGTGATCTGTGGATGCAGTTGCAGGAAGCGTTCGAGGTGGTGCGGCAGGAAGTAGCCGATGACCGTATACGTCGCCGCCAGCGACAGCGCGCCCGTCACAGTGCCTTGCAGGGCTGGCGTCCGCAGCGCCTCGTCCACGGCCGACAGGATGGTGTACGCGTGGTTCAGGAAGCGCCGGCCGGCATCGGTCAGCTCCATGCCGCCCGGCGTACGCGAGAACAGTCCGATGCCGACGGTCGACTCGAGCTCCTTGATGGCGCTGGTGACGGCCGACTGCGAGATGTTCAGCTGATGGGCTGCCTGCGAAACCTGGCCCAGTTCGGCCGTCGCGACGAAGTACTTCAACTGGCGGATGGTCAACGACAAGGCACACGCTCCCGCTATCGCACCGGCCTGAGGCGGCCTTGCCGCCCCACCGCGCCGGCGCCGGATTCAACCCATTGAACGCGAGCCGGTTCCGAATCCGGCTCCGACCTGTCCCGGATTTGATTTTATCGATACGGCGCTATCGATATTTCGTTTTTTCTATTCGACTGCATTTCGATTGAATACGGCATCTTGGCGTGAGCCGGGCATCCCCCGACATCGGCCACGCGGCCCGGATCGAGGAGAGCGACGATGGCACTGGCGATCAACTGCGACATGGGCGAGGCCTTCGGCCTCTACAAGTGCGGTGACGACGAGGGCATCATGCCGTTCATCACGGTGGCCAACGTCGCCTGCGGGTTCCACGCGTCCGACCCGGTCGTGATGCGCAACACCGTGCGCCTGGCCAAGCGCTTCGGCGTCGCGGTGGGCGCCCACCCGTCCTATCC
>JAHCKV010000567.1 GCA_026125595.1 Burkholderiales bacterium
AGCTGCATGTAGCCGCCGACACCCGCCAGGAACGACCGCTCTTCCTTGATCTCGCCGCCGGTGTCCGGCGTCGCACCGAAGTGGTAGGTCACGTCGGCTCCGCGCACGCCATTGCCGAAGTACTCCGAGAAACCCGCATAGGCAAAGGGCTGAATGCCGGCGCCGGTGGTGGCGAAGTAACGCCTGAGTCCCACGCCGAGGCTGCCCATGCGGTCGCTCAGGTCCGGCGAACCGACGGTGTTCGAGCCGGACGAACGGACGGTGGTGGCGTCATACGGTGTCCGCTTGAAATCGCCAAAGGCCTGGATGGCCCAGCCGGGTTCGCCCGGGGCCGGCCGGGCATCGGCGGGCGTGGGTGCGTCGATGCCACTCACCACGTACTGCTTCTGCCGCGGATCCCACTCGAGCTTCACCCGTCTGGCGGGATCATGGGTCAGGGTCTGGGTTTTCGTGGTCCCGTTGTCGTAGACCGTGGTGATGTTCAGCGTGCCATCGAACTGCCCCGCCCGCGGGTTGCCGGAAAGCCGATAGTCACGGTCGGGAGCGCCGTCGAGCAGCGTCTCCCCGCGACCGTTCTTCACCGTCACCTGCGTGGGATGAATCGTGACTTCGGGAAGATCGTTGGCGGCGGAGAGCGTCAGCGGGGGCAGACCTCCGTCGGGCGCCTCGGGCGCCACGGCACAGGCACCCACTGCCAAGGCCGACAGAATCCACAGAAAAGACAAAGATCGAGTCGCGTGGCGCATTGATCTTCCTCCTCAGGACCCGCATGTCATGCGAGCTGCCGGTCAGACCCGCCGACGAACGGCTCGATGTCCGCTGCTGTATACACCCGCCGCGGGCCACTTTCAATTCGACGGGCTGCGACCCGTGATTCGTTGCAGCGTCGCTCACGATGACGCAGGGCTTGGAGCGACCAATCCCTGCGGCGTGAGGCGATAGATGCGATCGGCCGTTTGCGCCGCCGCCATCGAATGCGTCACCAGGATGCCGGTGGCACCGCGCACTTTCATCTGCACACGCAGCAGCTCGAGCACCGGCGCGGCGGTGTCCCCGTCGAGATTGCCGGTGGGTTCGTCGGCCAGCAACAGTCTCGGCCGATGGACCAGCGCCCGGGCCAGCGCGACCCGCTGCAGTTCGCCGCCGGAGAGCTCCCGCGGCAAACTCCCGCCCCGATCGCCGAGGCCGACGGCGGAGAGCAATTCCCCGACGCGGGACGCGGATTCCGCAGGATCGACGTGCAACAAGGCGAGCGGCAGCGCGACGTTCTGTTCCACGGTGAGGTAGGGCAGCACATGGAACGCCTGGAACACGAAGCCGAGTTTCTCGCGCCGCAGGGCGGTCCGGGCATCGTCGTCCAGCGCCGTGATCGACACGCCGTCGATCAGCACTTCACCGTGCTCCGGCACGTCCAGGCCTGCGATCAGATTGAGCAGTGTGGATTTGCCGACGCCCGATTCGCCCATGATGGCCACATACTCGCCGGCGCCGAGTTCCAGCGATACATGGCGCAAAACCGTGCGGGCGCGGGGCCCCTCGTACGTCTTGCCGAGCCCGCGGACCTGCAACACCGGCGGATCGCGCGCCGTCATCGTGCCGTCGGACAGCCGGGCTTCCGCTTGCCGGCCACGTAGTCATCGATGAGTTGCCGGAAGCGTTCACGTCCGAAGCTGTCGAAGTGTCCGCCGTGCACATCACCGACCGGCAGCGCGCGCAACCGCGCCATCGTTTCGAGGTAGGCCGGCACGTTCGAGTGATAGGCATCGTCGACGAGCGGACCGTCGTAGACCGCATCGCCGGAGAACAGCACGCCGGTCGCGGCTTCCCAGAGCGCGATCGAACCGGGCGAATGACCGGGCACATGCAGCACCGTGAACACGCGATCACCGAGATCGATGACGTCACCGGCCTCCACCAGCCGGGTCGCCGGCGCCGCCCGCACCGCATACGCCGCTTGCTCGTATCCGTCGGGCGGAAGCCGCTCGAACATCTCGATCACCGCGTAGCGATCGGCGAGATTCCAGTCGCCGCGGGGGTCCGCCAGGATATGCGCTTCCGCCGGATGGCAGGCCCGCGCATCGAACTCGTGATGGTTGCCGACGTGATCGAAGTGCGCGTGGCTCGCCACCGCGAGCACCGGACGCTCCGCCAGCCACGGCATCTGCCGTCGCAGGCTGACGACCCCCATGCCGGAATCCACCAGCAGATCGCCGTCGCGCCCGCGCACGTGCCAGATGTTGCAACGGTAGAACGGATCGATGTGATGCTCGTCGATGCGCGTCACGCCGTGCGCGAAGCGCGTCACGCGATACCAGTCCCGCGCTTCGGCGCGGGGACGTTCGCCGGTCATCCGTTCAGTCCTCCAGCAGCACGAGGCCGCTGCCGGCGGCCGCGACGGCGACGGTGTCACCGGCGTCGCGCACCGCCTTCGGGTCGACCTTGGCCAGCAGTCGCGTGCCGTCGGCCAGCGTGCCGGTGAGGCGCACGAAGCTGCCCTGGTAGATGCATTCGTCGACACGCAGCGTGCCGAGC
>JAHCKV010000568.1 GCA_026125595.1 Burkholderiales bacterium
GGCGTCGATCTGGTGCGCGCGCTGCAATCCCAGAGTCGCGAACCGATCCGCGGCGGCAAGAGCCGGTTCGATGAAGTCTCCGGATCGCTGAACGTGGCCGGCAATCGCTATCAGTATCGAAATCTGAAGCTGCAGTACGGACTGATGGTGGCCAACGGTCAGTTCGACGTGATGCCCGATCAGGAGGTCACCGGTCGCGTCTACGTCGAATTGAAGTCGTCGTCGAATCAGTTCCGCGGCAATTACGCGGTGATGGGGAACGTCAAGGCGATGATGCTCAAGCCGTAGCCGGCTGCGGCGCGCGGTGTTCAGCGCGCCAGGCGTTGCAGATCGGCGCGCGTGTCGATGTCCGCCAGGATGCCGGGATCGTCCAGCGGAAGCTCCCACACCAGTGCCGCATCGGCCTTGACGATGCGGCGGGCGCCTTCGTCACCGTCGAGCTTCAGCAGAGCATCGCGATAGTCCGCCGACAATCCCACGGGATGGCCGCGCCGACCGTCGAAGGTCGGGATCGCGATCGGGGCTCCTGCGGCCAGGGCGTCAGCCACGGCGCGGATGGTGGCGGGGGCGATGTGCGGCATGTCACCGAGCGCGACGACCCATCCCCGGGCTTCGGGCGTGTGCCGCACGCCGTACGCGAGACTGCGGCCCATGCCGTCCGCCGCATCCGGGCAGAACAGCGGCGCAATGCCTTCCGACTCGAACATCGATGCGACATCGGCTTCACCGGCACGCACCACCACGCGACTGTCGGGAAGTGCTGCGACCAGATTGCGCCACGCACCGATCGCGATCGGTACGCCCGTGTCGGGCAACGGATGAACCAGCTTTCCGCCGCCGAACCGTGATCCGCTGCCGGCGGCCAGCAGCAGGCCCGTGATCCGCATCATTCGCGCGTGGCGGTGCGGGTCTTCGCCGGCGCGGCAGTCGACGCGTTCTTCGGACAACTGCGAGCGGTCGATTCCGTGCGCGCGCCGTTCCGGTCGGCGCAGGTCTTCGCGGACGGGGTGTTCACGCGTCCGGCTGCGGCGGTTTTCGGTTTGTCCGCGGCGGCCGAAGCCTTCGGTTTCGCGGGCTTGGGTTTGGCCGCGATCTTGGTTGTCGCCTTCGTCTTGTCGGCCGCCGCCGGCTTGACCGGGCGCTTCGATTTGTCGGCTGCCGCCGGCTTGGACGCGATCTTCGCCGGTGTTGCCGCATCGTTCCGCGCCGCGGGTTTGACGGCGGCGACCGCTTTCGACGCCGGGGCGGCCACTCGCACAATCCCGGCCGGCGCGTCATTCGCCGTCGTGTCGGAACGCGTCGGCACCACGGCTTCGAGCATGCGCCCGCGGGACAGCGAAGGAGTCTTTGCAGCGTAGCGCTGGATGCCCGCGTAGATGGTCAGTGCCATCCGCGCCTGATAGGCCTCGTCGAGCAGACGCTTTTCTTCTTCCGGGTTGCTGATGAACGCAGTCTCGACGAGGATCGACGGGATGTCCGGAGCCTTGAGGACGGCGAAACCCGCCTGTTCGACGTGGGATTTGTGCAGCGTGTTGATCTCACCGAGTTCGTTCAGCACAGCGCGCCCGAGTTTCAGGCTGTCGTTGATCGTGGCGGTCTGGGACAGGTCGAGCAGCACCTGCTTCAGTGTCGGATCGGCGACATCGATGTTCACGCCGCCGATCAGATCGGCTTCGTTTTCGCGCCGCGCCAGCCACCGGGCCGCTGCGGACGTCGCCCCGCGCTCCGACAAGGCGAACACCGACGACCCGCGCGCGTGGGGCTTGATGAACGCATCGGCATGGATCGACACGAACAGATCCGCCGCCGCGGCCCGTGCCTTCACGACCCGTTGTCCCAGCGGGATGAAATAGTCGCCGTCGCGTACCAGGACTGCCTTGAACGCCGGGTCTTCGTCGAACACCGCCTTCAACCGCCGTGCGATGGCCAGTGTCACGTTCTTCTCGTGCGTGCCCGAGTGCCCGTACGCGCCCGGATCCTCGCCGCCATGGCCCGCATCGATCGCCACGACGATCGGGCGACGCATCGGATCGGTCGTCGGCGGTGTCACGTCCTTGCGGGCGGTGACACCGGGTCCCGGGCCGATCTCGGTTTTCGGCGCGGGGCTCTGCACGGCTTCGACGGCGGTCCTGGCATCGGGCACACCGGTGGCCGGTGCCGCGCCGGGTGTCGGGATGGCGTTGGCGCCGACCCGCTCGGACTCGTTCAACAGCGCGAGCAGTGGATCACCGACCGAGCCGGGGTACAGATCGACCACCAGCCGCCAGCCGTATTCGCCGACGGGCTTCAACAGGAATGCCTGGGGTTGGACGGGCGTCTTCAACTCGAACACCAGCCGGATCACGGTCGGGCTGAACCGGCCGATACGCACAGACTTCACATAGGGGTCGTCGGCGACGACGCGGGCGGGAAGCCCGTCCAGCACGGTCGTGCCGTCCACGTCTTCGAGATCCAGCACCATGCGCTCGGGGCCGGACATCGTGAACAGCTTGTAGCTGATCGGTGCCGGCGCTTCGAGCGCGAACC
>JAHCKV010000569.1 GCA_026125595.1 Burkholderiales bacterium
GACCAGGATCGAGATGAAGATGATGTTGTCGACGCCGAGCACGATCTCGAGCGCGGTCAGCGTCGCGAAGGCGGCCCAGGCGCTAGGGTCGTAGATCCAGTCGAACATGGTGGTCGTCGAAGCGTCGGATGGCGGGTGGCCGCGACACTAGCAGACATCGTGGAATGTGCAATCGGACGAAGTATGATCGCGCGCTTTGGCCGCCCGTCCCATGACCAGCATCGTCTTCTACAGCCGCACCGACGATCCCGCCCCGTGGCGCGAGATCTTCGCGCGCGAACTGCCCCATCTCGCATTCCGGGTCGACCCGGATATCGGTGATCCGGCCGAGGTGCACTACACGCTGGTGTGGAAACCGCCGGCCGGCTGGCACGGGCAGTTTCCGCATCTGCGGGCCATTCTGTCGCTTGGTGCCGGTGTCGACGCGCTGTTGACGGACGCGAGCTTGCCGAGCCACGTGCCCGTCGTGCGGTTGCTCGATGGTGGCCTCGGTCGCCAGATGGCGGAGTACGCGGCTTACGGCGTACTGCATTTCCATCGGCGAATGCACGAGTACGCCGCACGGCAACGGACCGGGACCTGGGAGATGCTCGAGCCGCGATCGACCGAATCCTGCGTCGTCGGCGTGATGGGGCTGGGTGTGCTGGGCGTGCAGGCCGTGCGTCTGATCGACGCACTCGGGTTTCCGGTGATCGGCTGGAGCCGCACGCCCAAGGATCTCGGGGCCGTGGAGACTTTTTCGGGTGCCCCGGGTCTGGACGCGTTCCTGGCCCGTACCCGGGTCCTGGTCAACTTCCTGCCGCTGACGCCGCAGACGAGCGGCATTCTCGACCGACGACTGTTCGCGCGATTGCCGCGCGGCAGCTATCTGGTCAACGTGGCCCGGGGCGGGCATCTGGTCGAACCGGATCTGCTCGCGGCGCTGGATGACGGGCAGATCGACGGCGCGCTGCTCGACGTCTTCGGCAGCGAGCCCCTGCCGCCTGATCATCCGTTCTGGCAGCACCCGAAGATCGTCGTGACACCGCACGTCGCCGGCGTCACCCTCGCCGACGAAGCCGCCGCGCAGATCATCGCCAATGTCCGGCGGCTCGAGAACGGCGAGGCGCCCGTCGGCATCGTCGATCGCGCGGCCGGCTATTGAACTGGGGCATTGGACCAACACGCTGGAAATGCACTCGGTGAGTGCCAAGGACAAGGTGTCCCAGGTCCGGAACGAAGCGACGACGCCCGGCTACACGTTGCTGAATCTGCGCACGAGCTTCGCGTGGAAAGGCGGCCGCTTCGATGTTGCGTTGGAAAACGCGTTGAACAAGTTCTATCTATTGCCTCTGGGTGGCGCCTACGTCGGGCAAGGCAACTCGATGACCACCGGCTTAATTCCGTGGGGCATGGTCGTTCCCGGCAGAGGTCGTTCGTTGAATTTCGCGCTCAACCTGGAGTTCTGATCCGGCCCGCCCTGCGTCGAGCGGTCTGCCCGATCACAGCCACAGCATCATCCCCATTTCGAATCGCTGCGTCAGCAGATCGTGATGCGGATACACGCGGATGCGGTACTCGAGCTTGCCGCACAGTTCCGGCGTCAGTTGCAGCACGAACCGATGTTCGCCCTGCTCCGTTTTCGTGCCGTCGACTTCGAAGCGATAGTTCGCGCCATGCCGATGACTTTCCCGCTCGGTGTGACGCGCGAGCGCCATTTCCACGACGACGTCATCCGGGGACAGTCCGCCGAGTTGCACCGCCACTTCGAAGCGCAGCCCTTCGCCGTACGCGATCCGCTTGACCGGCGTGTCGAGCCGACGCACGCGCACGCCGGCCCAGTTCGCCCGCACATGGGCTTTCCATTCGGCGACGCGACGCGCGTTGTCGAAGCCACTGTCGCTGAATCGGCGCCACTGGTGAGAGGCCGGCAGGTAGAACTTGGCGAGATACTCGCTGACCATCCGTGCCGCGTTGAAGCGCGGCAGCAGCGTCGCGATCGACCGCTTCGCCATGGTCACCCAGTCCTTCGAGTAGCCCATCTCGTTGCGGCGGTAGTACATCGGGATGACCTGATCCTGCAGCAGTTCGTACAGCGTCTTGGCTTCTTCCTGGGTGCGACGGGTCTCGTCGAGACTCTCCGAGGCGGGCTTGATGGCCCAGCCGTTCTTGCCGTCGTAACCCTCGTCCCACCAGCCGTCCAGTACCGACAGGTTGATGACACCGTTGATGCCGGCCTTCATGCCCGACGTGCCGCTCGCTTCGAGCGGATAGACGGGATTGTTGAGCCATACGTCGACGCCGGACACGAGCCGGCGTGCCAGCCGCAGATCGTAGTTCTCGACCAGCAGGATGCGGCCTTCGAATTCCTGCATGCGACCGATCTGGTGGATGCGGCGGATGATGTCCTGCCCGGGCACGTCGGCTGGATGCGCCTTGCCGGCGAACAGGAACAGCACCGGACGTTCGTCGTTGCACAGGATCTGCCGCAGCCAGTCGAGATTGTCGAACAGCAGCGCAGCGCGTTTGTAGGTCGCGAAGCGA
>JAHCKV010000057.1 GCA_026125595.1 Burkholderiales bacterium
GCAAGGTGTGCTCGGGCTCGTGCTCGTTGTGCTGGTGCTGCAGATCGCCCTCGCGATTGCCTTCACGATCGGGCTCGTGTTCCGCCGGATGGGGCGCGACTACGAAGCGGCCGTCATCTGCGCGGGCTTCACCGGTATCGCACTGGGGTCGGCCTCCACCGCCGTGGCCAACATGAGCGCCGTCACGCGCCAGTACGGCGCCGCGCATCAGGCCTTCATCATCGTGCCGCTGGTGTGCGGATTCTTCGTCGATCTGGTCAACGCGGTGGTGATCGGCGTGATGGCGCGATAGCGACGATCGGCGGTCGGCGGTCGGTCCCGCTGCGCCCTCGGTCACGCGCGACGCTGATCACGATTGCGCGCCGACGATCGCCAGCAGCTGCGCCAGCTCGAGCGGCTTCAGCAGGTGATGATCGAACCCCGCCGCCGCGATCCGGTCCCGGTCGCCCTGCTCTCCCCACCCCGTGAGCGCGACGAGCATGATGTCCTCGGCCAACACCGGATCGGCGCGCAGACGGCGCGCGAGTTCGCAGCCGTCCATCTCGGGCATGCCGATGTCGAGAATCGCCAGCGCGGGGCGCACGTCGCGCGCGATCCGGAGCGCCTCCGTGCCGCCGTACGCCACGAACACGGAGGCGCCCATGGCAGTCAGCAGTTCGCCCAACGTGTCGGCCGCATCTCGATTGTCGTCGACGATCAGAATCGTGCCCCACAACGCTCCCGACTGCGCACCGAGAAGCGACATCGACGATCGCAGCCGGGATTCGCGCGTATCCGCGGCCGGCAGACGCACCGTGAAAGTCGCGCCCAGCTCCGGCCCGGCGCTCTTCGCCTCGACGCTGCCGCCGTGCAATTCGACGAGACTCTTGACCAACGTCAGACCGATACCGAGCCCACCCTGGGCGGACTTCGACGTGCCGCTGACCTGGACGAACATCTCGAAGATCGAATCCAGCATCCCGGGGTCGATACCGACACCGGTGTCGGCAATCTCGACCACGACGTGGCGTCCATCTCGCCACGCCGTCAGATCGATGCGACCGCCCGGTCGCGTGTACTTGGCGGCATTGTTGAGCAGGTTCGAGAACACCTGCGTCAGGCGCACGTCATCGCCGCGAACGGCGAGCGACGCCGCCGTCAACCGGACATTCAGCGTATGCCGCGCATGTTCGATCAATGGGCGGCTCAACTCCAGCGCGTTCTTGATCACGCCATCGAGAGGAACGGTCGCCATGCGCAGTTCGATCTTGCCGCGGGTGATGCGCGAGACTTCCATCAGATCGTTGACCAGACGGATCATGTGGTCGATCTGCCGCCCCATGATCTCGTAGTAGCGCCGCGTCTCTCCGGGTTCCGGCTGCCGGCGGGTCAGCAGCGTCAACGCCGATGACAGCGGCGCCAGCGGATTGCGCAGCTCATGGGCCAGCGTCGCGAGGAACTCCGTCTTGCGCTGATCCGCTTCCCGCAGTCCCTCGAGCAGGGTGCGGAACTGATACTGCCGCCTGCGCGCTCGCAACGCCGTGCGCACTGAACTGACCAGCGCGGCAACGCGCATCGGCCGCTCGATGACGATGACGTTCGCCAAGCGATCCATCGCCGCGGCTACGGTTCGGGAATCCGCTCCGGGGCGTGCCAATACCAGAACGGGTACGTCGGACCACGGCGGCTGCGTGTTCAATGCGTCCGTGAACGCCTGCGCTGCCGAGCCAGACAACACCTCTTCCGCCAGCACGATCGCACCGGCACCGGCATCGAGTTCGCGCACCACTTCCGCCAGATCGGCGCAGGGGAAAGTCTCGAGCTGCGCACGATTCAGCACGGCGCTGGCCATCAGGGCATCCTTCGACGTCGCCGTGCGCAGCAGGACGCGTTGCTCGATCGCCGGCATTGACGCGACGATCACGACGGGACCAGCAGGCCGTCGACGGGCACCGGAACGCCGGTCAGAATGCCGCGGAAATTGCGCAGCGGCTCTCCAACGCGGATGCCTTCGCAGGTCAGCGCGAAATCGCGGATCGTGCGTTCGTGCAGTCCACCGCGCTTCTTCAATACCGAAATCGCCTGACGAACCGCCCCTTCGGATTCGAAGTAGCGCAGCAACACCACGGCATCGGCGAGATAGCTCGCATCGACGGGCGTTCTCATCCCCGCGCCGATCAACCCGTGCTGCGCGCCGACCAGCAGCGTCGAGACACCCGATTGACCGAGGTAAGTCAGTTAACCTTCGTGCAGTTGCACGATCAGGAATCGTCCATCCGGCATCGCATTCAGATAGCCATTCAGGCTGTCGATGATCAGGACCGATGCCCCGCCTGTGGTGACGGCCGTGCGTATCGCATGAACGAATTCACCGGGGACAGTTCCGCCGGATCCACCTGCCGGATGGTGATCAAACCCGATGCGAGATACGGCGCGAGATCCATGCCCATGCTGCGGCACCGGGCACGCACGGTGCCGATGCTTTCGTCGAACACGAATGCCGCCGAACGTTCGCCCCGCCGAGCCGCGGCGATCGCGAACTGCATCGCCAGCGTCGATTTGCCGGTCCCCGGTGCCCCGACGAACAGCGTGCTGGTGCCGCGGTCGATCCCCCCTCCGAGCAGATCGTCCAATGCGTCGATGCCACTGGCGATATCGGCCGGCGCCCGCAGATCCGGTTCGACGTGCTCGGCCGCCACGAGTCGCGGAAACACTTGCAACCCCCCGCGGTTGATCTTGTAGTCGTGGTAGCCACCCCGAAACTGTCGGCCGCGATACTTCGTCACGACGAGGCGCCGACGAGCGACGCCATAGTCGGAACTCATCTGCTCGAGGCGCAACACCGCATGCGCGATGCTCTGCACTTGCAGGTCATGCTCCATCGCCGTCATGTCGTCCAGCAACAACACCGTGCACTGCCGACCCGCGAAGAACTGCTTCAACGCCAGAATCTGGCGCCGATAGCGCAACGAGCTACCCGCGAGCAGCCGGAGTTCGGAAAGAGAGTCGAAGACGATCCGCGTGGGCTTGATCACATCGACGTCGGCCAGGATCTCGATGCCCAGTTGCCTGCTCAGTTCCACTTCGGACGCAGGAACATCGTGTATTGCTCGTCCGGTTGCAACGTGTCCTGGGAAGGCAGCATCTCGCACCTCGATGCCTTCCATGTTCCATCGATGGGACCGCGCGACACCCATCAACTCCTGCTCGGTTTCGGACAACGTGACGTAGAGGACGGACTCTTTGAGCCGCGCGCCTTCCAGTAAGAATTGCAATGCGATTGTCGTTTTTCCTGCCCCGGGGGCGCCTTCGAGGAGGTAGAGCCGGTTCGATGTGAGCCCCACCCAGCACGTCGTCGAGGCCGGACACGCCGATGTGGACAACGTCGGAATCGTCACTGGTTTCGGGATGGATTGAACACTCGCTGTCATTCGTCACCTTCTGCGTAAACATCTGTTCTAAAAGAGATGCCTTCGATACTGATACCGCGATGGCGGTGCTCGGGACTGGATCGTCGGCGCTGCGGGTCAGGATGGATCGGGGCCGCACCGGCCGAGGTTTCTGGTAGGCGACCGCATCGCTGCATCGACATGGCGGCAGGAAGATCGGCCGACCATGTCAACCATGGTGCGATCTCATGCATCGAACATGCCGAAGTGTCCGGCGGGGGGATTTTCTCGTCGAAGCGACGAGCACCGACGAAGCCACAGGGTGGCCGGCCCGATGGCGCGCGGTATGGCGCGAACCCGGATCACCATTCATCCGCCGGTTTCGATAGGCCGCGGGGGCATATCGTTCACCGCATCACGGTTCCTTCACCACCACGCGCTCGTTCGGAATTTCACCGAACATCTCCGGTGCGTACAGCGCTTCCACCCGCGTCGGCGGCAGTTCGAAGCTGCCGGCATTGTGGAGTCGCACCGTGTACTCGACCGTGAACGTGCCCTTCGGTACGAAGCGGTAGTACGCACGGAACGAATCGAAGGTTCGTTCTTCGAACGCGGGCCAGACCCAGCCCCGGCGCTTCTCGCCGGTGGTGAGCGTGGCGGAATCGCCGCCCAGCCCGGTGCCGAGGATGCCCGCACCGGCCGGAATCGGATCGTTGACCACGACCCACGTCATGTCGCTCTGGGCCTCGACGGAGATGGATACCCGCCAGACATCACCGCGACGGGGCGCTTGCAGGTTCGCTCCTTCCACCGGCTGCACCTGGCGCGTGATCCGGTAGCCGCTGGACAGCGGCGTCTTCAGCGGAATCGCCGCGAGGCTGCGCACCGTGACCCATGGCTTGCCGCTGCCGTCGTGCGTGAGCCGCAGATCGGTGGGGTCCCGCGGCCATTCCTGGAACAGTTGGCCACCGTCGCCCTGCTTCGCCCAATCCTGCGTGCGCGTGCGATTGCCGATGGCCATCTGCGACGTGCCGGTCACGGGCTCGGATTCGAATACCGACGAGAATTTGCGCAGTGCGAGCGCACCCCACGCATTCGCGACCGTGGTGTTCCACGCGCCTCGTTGCTGTCGACCGACCGCGCCGCGCACCATGCGGGGCAGATCGTCCTTCCATTTCGGCTCTTCCATCAGAGCGAGCAACGCCCGGTTCGCGTTGACGTCACCGGACACCATCAGCCACCACAGGAAATCCGTGCGTTCGGTCGAGAACCCCATCGTCGTGCCCTGGAAGTTCAGCCGCGACCGCAAGATCCGCTCGGCCTGGGTTTTCCGCGCATCGCGCTCCGGCATCTGGTCCCAGCGCTTGGCGAGCGACCACCAGTCGATGACGGCCGAGGTCGGCCACAGATCCGGCTCGACACTGAACGAACCCAGCAACTCCGGATCGATCGCGGGCAGATGGCGCGCCATGGCATCCAGGGCCGCGACCTTGCGGATCGCGAGATCGGCGGTCGGCAATGCGCCGTGGCGAATCACCGATCCGGTCACGAATCCGGTCAACCCGTTGAGCATCCGGTTGCGTGAGGTTTCCGGGATCTGCCAACCGCTCTCGTCCGCGACGGCGAGCAGATATGCCGTGAGCGTATCGCTGCCCTCCGTCATCATCGGGAAATACTTCGCCAGCCCGTCGCGATCGAGGTACGCGGGCAGCGCCGCCATCAGCCACTTCCAGCGCGATTCGTCCTCCAGCGCGACAGCCACCGAAGCCCGCTGTTCCAGGCAGGAATACGGATAGCGCTCCATCCACTCACGCACGCCGGCCAGTTCGTCGCCGAGGCGCGCCTTGAGATCGACGGCGATGCCGCCGCGACCGGCGATCGCGTCGGCGGGCCGTGCCACCGGCATGTCCATCGCGCCGTCGAGCTGCAACAGCGTCGCCTGGAACGTGCGCACCGGCACCGCTGCGATCACTTTCTGAACGGCCTTGAGCCCGTCCTTCGCGTCACCGTCACCGGTTTCGCGTGCGTTCACCTGCCATTGCAGGCTGTCGGTGCCGACGGGCGTGACGATCTGCCAGGTCACGTCCTGCGCGGCGCCGGGCTCGAGGCTCAGCATTCGTCCTTCGGGTGCGGGCGACACGACCTTGCCGCCCGCCGTGACCGCTGCGTCGACCTTCACGTCGAGCGGTCGGGCGGACGCGTTGCGCACCGTGAACGTCGCCGCAAAACGGTCCTGCTCGCGGACCAACGGGGGCAAGCCCGACAGCAGCATCAGATCCTGCGACGTGCGCACCGAAGCCTGACCGGTGCCGAACAATCCCGAGCCCGCGGTGGCGACCGCGACGATCCGGAACGACGACAGCGAATCGTTGAGCGGCACCTCCACTTCAGCGTGTCCGGCCGCATCGAGCTTCACGCGTGCTTTCCACAGCAGCAACGTGTCGAACAATTCGCGCGAAGTCTGGCGCCCGCCGCCACCGCCGGCCGGCAACGCCTTGCGGCCATAGTGACGCCGGCCCACGACCTGCATCGCGGCGGTCGCGGTCTGCACCTCCAATCCGCGCGGCGCCATCATCGTGTCGAGCAGCTTCCACGATTCGTTCGGCATCAGCTCCAGCAGCGCTTCGTCGACCGCGGCCAGGGCCACCTCGGCCCCTTTGCCCGGCGCGCCGCCGGTCGCCTTCTTCACGTCGATCGCGACCTTCACGCGATCGCGCGTGCGGAATATCTCAGCCGATGGTCGCACCGTCACGGCCAGCTCATGGGCTTTCCATCCGACGAGAATCTCCGCCAGCCCCATCCGGAACGCCGGCTTGCCCAGATCCACCAATGCCGTCGGCGGAACGTCGGCGACCCGCCCGCGCACGGCGAACACGGACACGAACGCGTTCGGCGCGTAGTTTCCCTTCAATGGCACGTGAACCACCGGCGACTTGCCGGACAACGTCGTCACGAAGCCGTCGATGACGCCTTCGCGTTCCACCGTCACCAGCGCCGCAGCGCTGCGGAACGGCGCGCGCACCTGGAACGTCGCGGTCTCGCCCGGTTCGTAGCGTTTGCGCTCCGGCAGCACGTCCATCCGGTCGTCGTTGGCGACGTCGAACCACCAGTCGCCGTCACCCGTCACCCACACGTCGGATCGCGCGACGGTGTCATTGCCATCGGCATCCCGCGCCTTCGCGCGCAGGATCAGATTGCCGGAAACCGGCGCGGGCGCTTCGCAGAAGACCCGTCCCTTGTCGTCCGTGGTCCCGCTGCAAAAATCGCCGAGGCGCTGCACATCGGAGCCGTATTCGTAGGCGTAGAAGCCGCCGATGAGGCGCTTGCGATGGGAGAACGGCCGGCGTTCGAAAACGTCGACCTTCACGTCGACACCGGAGACCACGTGGCCCGCCGTGTCCACGGCGATCACCTGCAGCTTCACTTTGTCTTTCGACAATGCCCAACCATCCGGCTTGATCCCGAGCAACACGCGAGCGGGCCACAGCGCGACCCGTGTGGAGCGCGTCAGGATCTCGCCGTTCGGATCCGCGTACTCCATTTCGGCCACCAGATCGCGCGGCACGTCGGACTTCGGCAGGTCCCCGATCTGCACCGTCGCCGCGCCACCGCCGTCGAGCGTGACGTTCCGCGTGGCGAGCGGCTTCACGTTCGGATCCTGCACGGCGCCCTCGGGTACTTCGGCGTCCCCGTCTTCCGTGGCCTCCCATGCCCAGCGGCGCTGGCCGGACTCCTCGCGACCGACGCGCACGTCGCCATTGGCGAACCCGACGCCGTCGTGGTCAGCGAAAATCACGGCCTTGGGCTGCAGCACCGAGCGCAACTTGACCCGCTGATAACCGGCGGCCCCGCCGGACAGGTAGCCCAGTTGAAGCCCGATCTCGGTCTGGCTCACGTTGACCTGCGGTTTCACCGGCGCCTGCAGTTGCGCCTTCAATACCGGCACGCGGAATTCCTCGACCCGGAAGCTGCCTGTGGTCCATCCGTCCGGATAACGGTCGCCGCTGTCACCGGAGCGCTTGGGCCCGGCGAGCAGCACACTGTAGGTGCCGGTCTTCGCATCCTTCGGCACCGCCCACGTGGATTCGGCGACGCCCGCCGCGGTGTCCCATTCGAGCGGCAATTCCCAGCGCTGGTCGCTGCCGCCGTGCGTGAGGATCGCCCGCGTCGGCAGCTTTTTCGCGGCACCGACCTGGAACCCATTCGACGTGTGGACGCGCAGCAGGTGCTTCATGCCGACGGTATCGCCCGCGCGCAACAGTGTGCGGTCGAACACGGTGGTCGCGATCGTCGCGTCACGGCCACCGCCTTCGCGAACGTTGAACCGCCAAGGCGCGATGCCGTCGTTCCAGTTCGAGAACGTGAAACTCACATCCATGCCACGCCGGGCCGTGACGAACAGTTCCCGGTCGTACGAACTGCGGCAGCCGGGCAGCTGATCGCGCGGCGGCAGCGGCTTGCGCACCCGTACCAACCCCGATGCATCGGTGACGCCTTGCGCCAGAACCTTGCCCCCGCAGTCCCACCAGTACTCTGAATTACCCGCCGCGGGTTTGCCCTGATCCAGCGTCGACCCAGGCGAGCGAACTCGCGTCCCCACTTGAAGTGAACCGCCAGATTATGACCAGGGCGCCGGCCGAGACGTAGTACGGCTTGCCGTCCTTCAGTAGCGCTCTGCCCTAGTTTCGGGCTGACCACTTCGACCACGTAGCCGGCGCGCGGGAACGGAATGCCGATCACCTCGAAGTCGCGTTCGCCGCCCGGCCGCGGAATCGTCAAGGCCCGCGTCGCATCGCTCGACACGAAGATGCTGCTCGACACATAGCCGCCCTTGCGCGCTTCTTCGCTGTCGTCGCCTTCTTCTGCCGATTCCCAGCGGGCCTCGCCGAACTCTTCGGAGCCGACGCAACCAGCTCAGGATCTCGGCCGGCGACTGCACGCGCAACAGCTTCGCCGCGAGTCCGGGCGGCTGGGCCGCCGCATTGCCGGAAACTCCCTCCTGCTGCGCGGCGAGGTTCTTCTCGACGGCGCGCACCGTGAGCGGCAAGGCCGGCGACGCGTTCAATTCGAGAATGCCGAAGCGCGCGGCGAACTTGACCAGCGGCGGAGCCGGATCGGTTCACGGTCAACGGGAAACGCCGCGCGTTGGTCAACGCGACCGGCGTCGTCGGTGAGCTTTTCCGGCAGCACGAGTCGGAACGCGGTAAGCCTCCGGCAGCGGTGGCGCGAACGTCACGCGGTCGACGAATCCGGCGCGACGCTCCTGCTCGGACAACTTCGGCTTGCGCATCTCACCTTTCTTCGGGCCTTTCCAGCACGATCCGCTCGGCCTGGGCGATCGACACCGGCGCCGAGAAATCGACGCCGACCGGCAGTACCGGAATGCATCCGGCATTGGCATTGGTCCGTTCGCACGAACTTCGCGGTGAACGCGGGCCGTACTGAACGCGAGCGCCTGATCGGCCGTGGTCGCGACGCCCGATGGTGTCTCGATGCCTGCGTTCATACCAGCTGCATTTCCGCTTCGAACGGCAGCTTCGACTTGCACGCCAGCAACACCAGCGGCAGCCGGTCGTAGTTCTTGTCGCGAAGGAAACGTTCGTAGTCGGAGCTGCGCGCGAACTCGGATGATGCGCCCGAGGAAGTCCTGTCGCCGATCGAGGATCGCCTTGCGCTCGGCGCCCGCGACCACGCGCACCGGAATCCGCTCGGCCCGACCGGTCACATCGCACCACGCGTGCTTCGACACCGATGCTTCGGTGGCCGGCGCGTCGAGGCCCAGCAGGAACACCTGCGACTCGCCGATGGCGGTGCGCTTTCCCACGGCAGGGTCTGGCGAATCGCCGGTCCGCCGGTGCTGAATGCGAACGACGCCGGCTCGACCGATCGCCCTGCAGGTCCGTGGTGCCGGGCCTGACCTGAAGCCGCAGCGCACGCCGGCGGGCAGGTCCCGGTCGAAGTCAAACCCAGTTGCGGCCATCGGCCCAGCGCCCGCTACCGGCGGCCGGGCAATCGATGTCGAACGGTTCCACCAACCGCGGATCGCCGAACGGCACCATCGGCGTATCGAACCGCGCGGTGACCTGACGCACGCCCTTGACCTCGCCCTCCGGCGAGAACCACTCCACCTGGGCCGCATGAAGGACGGACGACGACAGCAGGACCAGCAGAGCGAACAGGCGCTTCATGGTATCGGGGCGACCCGCGGGCGAATGGGCAGGTCGTTACGATAGACGAAACGACACCGGCGCGGCGCGGCCCAGGGAGGGACACGCCGCGCCGGTGGCATGCCGCGGATCAGCGCCGCGCGAGCCGGGACAGATCGAGATCCGGCGCCGCGTTGCGCAACAACCCGGCGCTGCCGGTCGCCGTCGACACCGGCAGCTTCGGCAGCATCGTCGGTGCCGGCACCGCAGCCTTCGTCACCGTCGCCGGCGCCAACACCGGCGTCGGTGACGACACCTCACGCGCTTCGAACCGTCCCGCCCACTCCACCGGGCTGGCGACGCTGCTCGTCGTGGCGTTCAGTTGCAGCGCAGCCAGTTCACGCAGGGCTTCACGTTGCTGCGTCTGCGCCGCCTCGATCGCCGCAGCCGTCGGGGCCGGTGCAGCCACCGGTTCGACGGGGGCTTCCATCGCCAACAGCGACGCGGCCTGCGGCGCCGGCGGCGCCACCGGAATGTCCGGCATCTCGGCCACCGGCCGTCCCGCGATCTTCAACGCCAGCTTCTGCGCATCGACCGCGTTGAGGCTGCCGTTGCCGTTGGCGTCGCCGATGAGCGTCGGGTCGACCAGCGGCCATGCGGCGAACGCCTTCTGGGCCCCGGCGATCACGCGCTGCAATTGCTGCGCATCCGCGGCCGTGTAGGCACCGTCGCCGCTCGTGTCGCCGATGTAGCCGGCCACGTGCACCGCATCGTCTCCGACGCCGGCACCGTCGATGCCGTTCACCGTGACGTCCGTGATGTCCAGCACCTGACGCGCGCCGTATGGTGCGGTCGATGGCACCGACGCCTGCAACGTCAGCAGCTTCGCCAGCGATCCGGCCGGCAGTTCACCGGTGACCGTCAGGCTGATCCGCAACCGCCCCGGCGCCAGCACTTCGGTCTCGACCGTCACCGGCAACGCCGGATCCACGCTCGCGCCCTGCACCTGCAGCAACTGCGGATCGAACACCAGCGTGAAGGCCAGCGTATCGATCCCCGCCGTCGCCGACAGCGAGACCGGCAGACCGTTGGCCGACGCCGGCAGATTCGCCTGCTGACCCGGGCCGCGGACCAGATCGGTCAATCCCACTACCGGCCCGACCAGCGGCGCCACCGTGAAGCCACCGATGTAGTCGCCACCGTCGGTGCCGTCGGCATCGCCGTCCAGCGCCCGTCCCGCCGTGTCGCGGAACGCCTGCGCGCCGCTCACCACCTTGATCGAATAGTCGCCCGTGGCCAGCACGCCACCGGTCTTCACGAACGTGAAGCCCGTCCGATCGGCATCGACCACCAGCGAACCGCGCACCAGTGCACCGGTCGGTCCGGTCACCACCAGGTCCGGCGTTGCTCCCCACAGATCCAGTTCGGCTTCGGCCACCGCGCGATTGAACTGCACGTGGAACCCGCTCGCCGTGGCCGTCACGCCGGTGACCTGCAGCGGCGTGTCGACAATGTCGAGCGTGACCGTGACCGGCGCACTGGACGACAGGCCGTCGGTCACGCGATACGTGAAGCTGTCCTCGCCGGTATAGCCGCTGGCGGCCACGAAGCTGAAGCTGCCGTCGGTTTCGAGCTCGAGTGTGCCGTGGGCCGGACCGCTGACGAGTTCGACCAGCAGCGGTTGCGCTTCCGGATCCGTGTCGTTGGCCAGCAGGCCATCGGTGACATCCACTTCGAACACGTTGCTGCCGTCCACGGTGTACGCATCCGCCACGGCCTGCGGCGTCCGGTTGCCACCGAAGTCGAGGTCCGACCGCGTCTCGCCGGATGCCAGCGACACCGCATGCACACCCGGCACCGGCAGATCGTTGGGGTCGGTCGTGCCACCTCCGCCACCGCCATCGCCGCCGTTGCCGCCGCCACCGGTGGAGCTTTCCGGCAACGCCGCGATCGCTTCGAGCAGACCCGACAGGTCGACCCGCGTGAACGTGTCGCCGGTGTTGCGGACGTTGTCGTTCTCGTCGTCGCCATCGACGATCTGGACGCCCGTGGTCTGCAGCAGTTGCGCGAACTCGGTCGTCGACAGTCGACGGCCGAGCGTATCCATCGCGATCTGCTGCGCCAGCGCCGCGGTACCCGACACGAATGCCGCCGCCTGGCTGGTGCCCTGCATCGTGCGCACGCCGCCGTTGGCATCGGCGCCGTTGAACCGCGCGCCGGGGGCGAACACATCCAGGTCGCCGTCGCGTTGCGAGAACGCGGCGATGCGGTCGGCATCGGTCGTGTAGTCGGTGGAACCGCCGGCGAAGCTCCAGGGGCCGCCGAAGTCCCCGGCCCAGGTGGCGCCCACGGCCAGCACCGCCGGATCCGAGGCCGGGTAGGCCAGACCGGCGCTCTGGTAGCGGGCATAGGCGTTGCCCGCTGCCCCCACCACGATGATGTCCTGCTGGGCCAGCAGGCCCAGCTCGTCGCCCAGGCCGTAGCGCGACATGGCGTCGCCCCAGTTGCCGCCGTCGCCCACCGAGAGGTTGACCACGCCCACGTTCCATTCCTCGGCGTTGTCCACCACCCACTGCAGGGCCTCCTCCAGATCGCGGAAGTAGCCCTTGCCGTCGTCGCCGAACACCTTGAGCACGATCAGCTCGGTGCCCGGGGCGACACCGCCGTAGCGGTCGTCGTCGCCGGCGATGATGCTGGCCACGTGGGAACCATGGCCGTTGCGGTCGGAGGCGTCGCCGTCGTCATCGGCGAAGTCCCATTGGAAGACGATGCGGTCGGCGACCCCGTCGCCGTCGCTGTCCGGCCCGAAGAAGG
>JAHCKV010000570.1 GCA_026125595.1 Burkholderiales bacterium
TCTCCGCCGAGCTGACGGACGATTTCGCCCAGCGTCAGTACCGGGCCGGCGGATTTGCTCATGGGCGTCGATCCGGCCGCTGCGGCATCCACGATTCCGCGTCACGCACCGTCGCGCCCATGGGAATCACTTCTCCAGGGCCTTGAGAACCTTGTCGGTGATGTCGATGCGTGCGCTGCGATACACCGCCTCCTGCAGGATCAGATCGTACTTTTCCTGCTCGGCAATCTGCTGCACCACCTTGTTGGCCCGCTCCAGCACCTGGGCAAGCTCTTCGTTCTTGCGCAGATTGAGTTCCTCGCGGAACTCGCGCTGCATGCCCTGCAACTGCCGGTTGAGGCGTCCGAGTTCGGTTTCCTTGGTCCGGCGGTCGGTTTCGCTCATCGTGACGCTTTCCTTCTCGAGCACGGTCTGCAGATCCTTGGCCTGCTTGACCAGCTTCTGGATCTCCTGATCCCGCGGCTGGAACTCCTTCTCGAGCTTCGCCAGCGCGCGCTTGGCCGGTCCGGCTTCGCGGAAGATGCGCTCGATGCTGACGAAGCCGACCTTCATCGGCTCGTTGGCCTGGGCAGCCACCGCGGTCGTCACGAAGGCCAGGAACAGCGGAATGAAAATCCGGGTAAGAGTCTTCAACGTCGAACTCCCAAGAAAAATGCCGATACGAAGTCGGTGCGCTTGCCGAGCGCTCTCAGAACGTCGTACCGAGCGTGAATTGAATGCGCTGGAATCGATCCCCGTCCTGGGTCTTGATCGGGAACGCGAAGCTCAGCTTCAACGGCCCGACGGGCGAGAACCAGTTCAACGAAAGACCCGTGGAGGCGCGAATTTCCCCAAAATTATATGTGTTATCGCCTACGTTGCCGACGTCCACGAAGCTCGACAGCCGCAGCGATTTGTCCTTGTCGGCCCCCGGGAACGGGAAGTAGTACTCGATGTTCCCCAACACCAACCGGTTGCCACCGATGGCCAGGTTGTACTCGTCCTTCGGGCCGATGGAAAACGTCTGGAACCCCCGGACGCTGTTGACGCCCCCGGCGTAGTAATTCTTGTAGAACGGCAACGGTTGACCGCCCAGCCCTTCGGCGTACCCGATCTCGCCCCCTATCTGCAACGTCGTGCCCCGCGTGATCGGGAAATACTGCGTCGCCTTGTAGCTCAGCTTGTAATACTCGATGTCGCCGCCGGGCAGCCCCATCTCCCCGAGGATCCGCTGCAACCGGCCGCTGGTCGGCGTGATCGTGTTGTCCCGACCGTCGCGCGCCCAACCGAGCGTGCCGATGAACGCGAGGTTCTGCGATCCGAACGTGTTGACGAAGTCCTTGATGCGCTGCGCACTCTGCGTGAACACCCGGATATCCGTGTTTTCCGCCGCCAGGCCGAAGTTCACGGTATCCAGTTCCGAGATCGGCACCCCGAACCGCACTCCCGCGCCATCGGTGTTCGTGATGTAGCTCGCCGCCAGCAGCACGCTCGGATTGAAGCGGCGGGTGTAGAGATCGAAGCCGCGGCTGATGCCGTCGTCGGTCCAGTACGGATTGGTGTACGACAGCGAAATCACGCGGTTGATCCGGCCGGTCTGCATCTGCAGCGACAGTGCGTTGCCGGTGCCGAAGACGTTCTGCTGCGAGATGCCGCCCGACAGGATCAGCCGTTCGGCACTCGAGACGCCGACCCCGAACGTCACGCTGCCGGTCGGGCGTTCCTTGACCGTCATGTTGACATCGACCTGGTCGTTGGTGCCCGGCACCGGCGGCGTCTCGACGTTGGCTTCCGAGAAGTAGCCGAGCCGGTCGGTCCGGACCTTCGACCGGTTGATCTTGGCCTGGTTGTACCAGCCGCCCTCCATCTGTCGGAACTCCCGGCGGACCACCTCGTCCCGCGTCGTCGTGTTGCCGCCGATGTTGATGCGGCGGACGTACACGCGGCGGCCCGGATCGACGTACAGCGTGAACGCGACTTCGCGCTTCTCGCGGTTGATCTCGGGGACGGCATTGACCTGCGCGAACGCGTAGCCGTCGTTGGCCAGCCGGTCGCTGATCAGCTTCGTCGATTCGGTGAGCTTCTCGCGCGAAAACACGTCGCCGGGTTTCGCCTTCAACAGCTTGCGCAACTCGTCTTCGGGCACGATCAAATCACCGGCGAGCTTCATGTCGGTGATCTTGTACTTCTCGCCCTCGGTCACGTTGACCGTGATGAAGACTTCCTGCTTGTTCGGGCTGATCGCGACCTGCGTCGAATCGATCGTGAATTCGAGGTAACCCTGGTTCAGGTAGAACGAGCGAACCGTCTCCAGATCGGCGGACAGCTTCTGCTTCGAGTACTGATCGTTCTTCGTGTACCAGGTCATGAGGCCGGGCGTACGCAGCACGATCAGATCGAGCAGTTCCTTGTCCTTGAACAGCCGATTGCCGGTGAAGTTGATCTGCCGCAGCTTCGCGACCCGGCCTTCCGAGATGTTGAAATTGACGGCGACCCGGTTGCGTTCCAGCGGGTTGACCGTGGTCTGCACATCGACGCCGT
>JAHCKV010000571.1 GCA_026125595.1 Burkholderiales bacterium
CGTATTACTTCAGTCCGATGTCGCGTGTCGGATTTCCTTCATTGGGCCGCTCTGCGTAATCTTCTCTGTAACCCTCGTCCTTCAGTACCCGCGCAATTGCCGTCTTGAGCTTCGACGCCGGCATGATCACTACGGGCTTGTCGGTGCTCTGGGCGTTGCGGATGCGGGTCAACATATCCGCAACGGGATCGCTCATGCTCATCGATCGACTCCTGTTACCAGCTCGCCTTGACCAGGCCCGGGATCTCGCCACGCATCGCGATCTCGCGCACCTTGTTCCGCGCGAGGCCGAACTTGCGGAAGAAGCCGCGCGGCCGACCCGTGAGGGCGCAGCGGTTGCGCAGCCGCGTAGGGCTCGAGTTGCGCGGAAGCGCCTGCAGCTTCTCGCGTGCGGCCGCCTTGTCCTCGTCGGACGTCTTGCCGTTGCGGATGATGGCAAACAGCTCTTCGCGCTTGGCGGCGAACTTCTTCACCGTATCGCGACGCTTCTGTTCGCGGTTGACGAGAGAGGTCTTGGCCATTTCCTAACTCCTGAACGGAAACCGGAACGCAGCCAGCAACGCCTTGGCCTCCGGATCCGACTTCGCCGTTGTGGTGATGGTGATATTCAAACCCCGGAGCGCATCGACCTTGTCGTACTCGATCTCGGGGAAGATGATCTGCTCCTTCACGCCCATGTTGTAGTTGCCACGCCCGTCGAACCCGCGACCGGAGATACCCCGGAAGTCACGAATCCGCGGCATGGCCACCGACACCAGGCGATCCAGAAACTCGTACATCTGGCCGCTGCGCAACGTCACCTTGCAGCCCACCGGGTAATCCTTGCGGATCTTGAAGCCGGCGATGGCCTTGCGGGCCTTGGTCACGATCGGTTTCTGACCGGAAATCTTGGTCATGTCGCCGACGGCGTTGTCCATGACCTTCTTGTCGGCCACCGCCTCGCCCACGCCCATGTTCAGCGTGATCTTCTCGATGCGAGGGACCTGCATCACGGTCTTGTATCCGAACTGCTTCATCAGTTCGGGCACGACCGTATCCTTGTAGTACTGCTGCAAGCGCGCCATAGCTGCCTCTTACGCGTCGATCACTTCACCGTTGGACTTGAAGAACCGCACCTTGCGCCCGTCTTCGAGCTCGCGGAACCCCACCCGGTCGGCCTTCTGCGTCACCGGATTCACCAGCGCGATGTTCGAACGATGGATCGACAACTCCATCTCGACGATCCCGCCAGTGCTGCCGCGCATCGGATTCGGGCGCTGATGCTTCTTGACCCGATTCACACCCTCGACCACCACGCGTTCTTCGCCCACGATACGGAGCACCGAACCGCGCTTTCCCTTGTCCTTGCCGGCGATGACGATCACGTTGTCGCCTTTTCGGATCTTGCGCATACCAGGAACCCTCAGAGCACTTCGGGCGCGAGCGACACGATCTTCATGAACCGCTCGGTCCGCAGTTCGCGGGTCACCGGGCCGAAGATGCGCGTGCCGATCGGCTCGAGCTTGGTATTGAGCAACACGGCTGCGTTGGAATCGAAACGAACGAGCGACCCGTCCTGGCGCCGAACACCCTTGGCCGTACGAACGACCACGGCGTTGTAGATCTCGCCCTTCTTGACGCGCCCGCGAGGGGCCGCATCCTTCACGCTCACCTTGATGATGTCGCCGATGCCGGCATAGCGGCGCTTCGAACCACCCAATACCTTGATGCACATGACTGCACGTGCGCCGGTATTGTCGGCCACATCCAAAATGGACTGCATCTGAATCATGATTGTCCTCGCTCCAACTTGCCTTCGCCGACGCCCGGAGTGGAGGTCTGACCTCCGATTGGATCCGAGCCGGCGGGCAGTTTTGGATCCCGTCCGGGTAATTCGACCGGATTGCCCGAAGAGCAACCCCGCCGTAGGTAAAGCGAATCCGAGATTCTAGCGGGACGTATCGCCCCGCGCAATCCCAATCAGCCCAGATCTTTCGATTTTTCCAACAGCTTGATCACGGTCCAGGACTTGGTCCTGGACATGGGCCGTGTTTCCTCGATGGTCACCAGGTCCCCGGGATGAAACTCGTTGTTCTCATCGTGGGCATGATACTTCTTGGACCGGATCATGACCTTGCCATAGAGCGGATGCTTGACCCGGCGTTCCACCAGCACGGTCACGGTCTTTTCCATCTTGTCGCTCACGACTCGGCCGGTGAGTTTCCGGCGCACGCTGATCGTTTCGGTGGTCATGCCTTCCTCGCCTTCTCGGCCATCAACGTCCGCACGCGTGCAATGTCCCGGCGCACCTTGCGGATCTCGCTGTTGTTGGTCAACTGCTGGGTCGCATGCTGCATGCGCAGGCTGAAGCGCGCCCGCAGCAAGGCATCGAGTTCCTGCTTAAGTTCTGCCGGGGTCTTGGCCCGCAGTTCGCTCGCTTTCATGCGCTCACCTGTCGCGTCACGTACGTCGTGGCGATGGGCAGCTTGTCGGCCGCCAGGCGGAACGCCTAGAGGGCCAGCGCCTCAGCGACACC
>JAHCKV010000572.1 GCA_026125595.1 Burkholderiales bacterium
GCTGCCCATTCGCGACGGCGCTATGCGCCGAGCAGGAGCCACCGCTGAAACCGGTCGAGGCCGGTCATTTCGTCGCCTGCCACCATCCGGACGGCCCGTCGTCCGGCCGATGACGTTCAAGGCCGCCAGTTGGCGTCGTACGGAACGCGCAGCGGTTTGATCCTGTTGCGCGCTTCGGTGACGGCGTCGCGCAGTGCCTGTTCGATCGCATCGATTTCGGGTCGACGGTCTGCGCGAAACTTGCCGCGCCACAACCGCACGGCACCCGCGCGCTCCAGATCGATCTGCAGGTAGGGTTCGCCCGGAACGCCACTGCGGCCGAACCCTTCCGCGGACGCGACGAAGGCGGGAAGCGCGCGAGTGATCGCATCGAGGGTCGAACGGCCGACCGCGCCGGTCCAGCGCAACTCGCTGCGATCGGGGCCGGCCGGACCGATTTCCCGTCCGAGGATCGTTCCGGACCCGGAAAGCCATATCTCGATGCCACCGGCGCGGGCATCGACGTCCCGCAGCCGGAGCCACTCGAATCGGCTGCCGTCGTTCGACGCTCGCGTCGTCGTCGCGGCTCCGGTCACGAGCGCCGCGACGGAGGCGACGAATGCGCGACGTTTGGGACTGTTCAACGAGGACGTCGGGACCGCAGCGTGAGGCCGACGATCAGCAGACCCGCTGTCAACATCGCCCACGTGCCCGGCTCGGGAACCGGGCGCAGGATGAACGTTCCCGCTGTGACCTCGCCGACGCGATCGCCCACCAGGGAGCTGTACTGGTCGAAGCTCAGTCCACCGAGGAACTCCCGGTACTGCTGGAAATAGCGATCGTAGAACTTCGGCGAGTCGGAGACCGCACCTAGTCCCATGATGCCGTCATTGGACAGCGTCGGATCGGGAAACTTGTCGACGGCACCTCCGAGATACTCGTCGAAGAGTCCGATCATGTGGCCGAACTCGTGGGCCCGCGTCGCCGGCTTCGAATCCGAGAACCATTTCGACAGATTGTCCCGGCAATCCAGGTCGTTGGGTCGCGTATCGCAGTCGGCGCCACGTTTCGCCACCGTCACGGTCTGGTCGAACGGTCCCGTCAACGTGACATCGACCGCGACCGGAAAGATCAGCCGGTTCGCGGTGTCCTCGACGACGTACTTGCCGTTCCACAGGCCTTCGATGTCCTGTTCCGCCTGGGCTTTCCATGCCGTCTTCTGTGCGTCGTCGAAGCCCAGCGCTTCCTCGAACGAGAAGTCGATCTCCACGTGCTTGACGACACGGGTGCCGTCGAAATAGCGGTCGTACTTCACGTTCCAGCTGAACGCCGGCACATTGACCTTCGGATTGCCGTATTCGTAGGCCGCGCTGTTGGCGGCGCGGTCGATGCGCTCGCTGATCGCGCCGTCCGGAATCGCGGCCTGGGACATCGGTGCAGCCAACGCGAACAGCGCGGCCATCGACACTGCAAAGCGGGTCTTCATGATCGCCTCCCGTGCGAAGTCTCGTTCTGGAAGCGGCCCGGACCGGAGACGACCGGATCGATCGTCTCCCCGCCACTTCGGAATGCCGCGACAGCTTGTCGGCCCGCGCCCAGGCACGCGGCGACCCGCTCCAGCCGAAGCGGATCTTGTAGAAAGAAGCATCCGCTTCGGCCGTGAACTTGTCGAGAGGCCGGTCGGTTCACCTGTCATGATGACATTCCGATCGGCCGCCGGACTGGTCAGCCGTGCTTGAACACGACGGTCTTCGCGACAGAGAACTCGCGCAGAGCTTCGAAGCCCTTCTCGCGACCATGGCCGCTCTTCTTCACGCCACCGAACGGCAGCTCGATGCCGCCGCCGGCGCCATAGCCGTTCACGAACACCTGGCCACAGCGCATGGCCTTGGCGACCCGCATCTGTCGGGCACCGTTCTGGGTCCAGATGCCCGCCACCAGACCGTAGTCCGTGCCGTTGGCGAGCTGGATCGCATCGGCTTCATCGTCGAACGGGATCGCCGACAGCACCGGGCCGAACACTTCGTCGCAGGCCAGTTCGTGGTTGCGCGGCACGGGTCCGAACAGCGTCGGCGCGACGTAGAAGCCGCCGGCCGGCGTGCCGGGTGCAATCGACGCTTCGGCCGCTACCGCGACACCGGCGGCCCGGGCGCGGCTGACAAAACCTTCGACGCGCTTGCGCTGGTTCGCGCTGATCAGCGGGCCGCAATCGAGATCCATTGCCGAAGAGCCGACTCTCAGTTTCGAGAAGCGTTCGGCAACGCCGGCCATGAACCGGTCATAGACCGACTTCTGGATCAGTACCCGGGATCCGGCCGAGCATGTCTGCCCGCCGTTCTGCACGATCGCGTTGGCGACGACGGGCCAGGCCGCTTCGAAGTCCGCGTCGTCGAACACGATCTGCGGCGATTTGCCGCCCAGTTCCAGCACGCAGCCGATGTGGTTCTTCGCCGCGGCGATCTGCACCAGCGTGCCGACTTCCGGCGAACCGGTGAACGACAGGAAATCGAATCCC
>JAHCKV010000573.1 GCA_026125595.1 Burkholderiales bacterium
CCATCTTCGCGTGCGTCTTGTGGCCGACGACGCCGTACACCACGTGGGCGCCGACTTCCTCGAGTTGCGACGCCCAGTTGATGTTTGCTTCCTCGTCGAAACGCGCCATCAGTTCGACGATCACCGTCACCGCCTTGCCGCCGCGTGCCGCCGTGATGAGATGGCGCATCAGTTCGGAATCGGCACCGGTGCGATAGACCGTCTGCTTGATGGCCAGCACGTTCGGGTCGGTGGCGGCCTGTTCGATGAAGCTGACGACCGGCCGGAACGACTGGAACGGGTGGTGCAGCAACACGTCGCCCTTGCGGATCGCCGCGAACAGATCGCGTCGTCGGCTCAACGGCGACGGAATGCCGGGCGCGAAAGGCTTGAACTTCAGATCCGGCCGCGCGACGTGATCGGGCACCTGCATCAACCGCACCAGATTGACCGGCCCGTTGACCTGATAGAGATCGTCGCGGCTCAGCGCGAACTGCTGCAGCAGAAAATCCGACATGTGGGGCGGGCACAGGTCGGCCACTTCGAGCCGCACCGCATCGCCGAAGTGCCGCTGCGGCAGTTCACCCTGCAATGCCGTGCGCAGGTTCTTCACTTCTTCTTCGTCGACGAAGAGGTCGCTGTTGCGGGTGACGCGAAACTGATAGCAACCCTTCACCTCCATGCCGGCGAACAGGTCACTGACATAGGCATGAAGAATCGACGACAGGAACACGAAGCCGTACTGGCATCCAGCGATGTCGGAGGGCAGCGCGATGAAGCGTGGCAATGCACGCGGTGCCTGCACGATCGCGATGCCGGAATTGCGGCCGAACGCGTCCTTGCCGGAGAGTTCCACCGCGAAATTGAGGCTCTTGTTGAGCAGTCGCGGGAACGGGTGGGCCGGATCGAGTCCGATCGGCGTCAGCACCGGCATCACTTCGTCGAGAAAGTAGCTGCGGATCCACGAGCGCTGCGCGTCGGTCCACTCGCGGCGCCGCAGGAACCGCACGCCTTCCTGTTCCAGTGACGGCAGCACTTCGTCGTTGAGGATCGCGTACTGCCGCTCGATCAGCGCGTGGGCCTGCACCGAGACATCGCGGAACATCTGCTGGGGCGTCATGCCGTCCGGGCCGACGGCTTCACCGGCCAGCTGAATCTGCGCCTTCAGGCCGGCGACGCGGATTTCGAAGAACTCATCCAGATTGCTGCTGACGATGCACAGGAACCGCAGGCGTTCGAGCAGCGGCGTGACGGCATCCTGCGCTTGCGCCAGGACACGCCGGTTGAATTCCAGCAGTCCCAGCTCGCGATTCAGGAAATGGCTGGCGCCGGTCCCTTGGGCCAGCGCGGCAGAAGCGCTCACGGCGTCGGCGTGCTGCGCTGCCGCACGATTCCGGGGCATCGATGGCGATCCTCAGCGTGATGGCGGCACGTAGCCGTTGGCGGCGTCGGCACCATCGCCGAAGAAATGCTGCTCCATCTGCTGCTCGAGATACTTCCGGGCTTTCGGGTCGGCCAGACTGAGCCGGTTCTCGTTGACCAGCATCTTCTGGTGTTCGAGCCAGGCTTTCCAGGCTTCCTTCGAAACGCTTTCGAAGAGACGTTTGCCGAGCGGACCCGGGTAGGGCGGGAAGTCGAGGCCTTCGGACTCGCGATCGAGTTTGATGCAATGGACCATTCGGACCATGGAAACCACCTGGGAGACAAAACGCGGATAGAACCGCGATTATGGGCCGCCGGCGCGGCGCCGAACAACCGGGATCAGGCGTCGACGCGGCCGGTACGGCCCTGGGGCGCGGCCATCTCGCCCGGCCGCACGATGGCCGGGTGCAGCTCGACGGGGTGCTCGAGGTAGTAGCCCTGCGCGCAATCCACGCCCAGGGCCTTCAGCATCGCGAGCGTCGCTTCGTCTTCGACGTACTCGGCCACCGATATGCGCTTCAGTCCCCGCGCGACGTCGACGATGGCCTTCACGAACACCTGGTTGTCGCGGTCGTAGGGCAGGTTGCGGATGAACTGCCCGTCGATCTTCAGCACGTCGGCATGGATGTGCTTCAGATACGAGAACGACGAGAAGCCGGCGCCGAAATCGTCCAGGCATACCCGGCAACCGAGCGCACGCAGCGCACCGATGAAACGCTGCGCGTCGTGCAGGTCCGACACCGCGGAGGTTTCGGTGAGCTCCACCATGAACCGCTCGGGCGCGACATCGGCCGCCCGCAGGCAGGCGGCGATGTGATGCGGCAACTGTGGTTCGTTGAACGAGCGGCCCGAGATGTTCACGGCGATCGGCGGAATCGCCGGATGCGTCGCCAGCACGCGGATGGCTTCCGCGATCACCCAGCGATCGACGTCGAGGATCCGGCCACTCTTCTCCGCCACCGGGATGAACACCGACGGTGAGATCAGGCGCTCCGGCGCATCGGGATCGACCATCCGCACCAGCGCTTCCAGATGGGACAGAGCGCCGGTCCGGCAATCGAAGATGCCCTGGAAGTGCAGTCGC
>JAHCKV010000574.1 GCA_026125595.1 Burkholderiales bacterium
GGTACTTGCTGTCGGCGGCCTGTTCGGGTTGGGCGAGAAGCTGTTCGCCATTCCGTGGAACGCGCTGGTGCTCGATACCGAAGAGCATCAGTTCGTCCTCGATGTCGACGGCGAACGTCTGAAGTCCGCGCCCGGGTTCGACAAGGATCACTGGCCGACGATGGCCGATCCGACGTGGGGCGCGGAAGTTCATCGTTTCTACGACCGTCAGCCGTACTGGGGTTGATCCCCTGCTGCAGCGTATCGCCATTGATTGCCTCGAATCGGTCGGTTCGTCGTCCGCTCCATTCGAGAACCCCCATATTCGAACTACTGGAGGATATTTCCATGCAACCGCATACCGTTCGTACCGTCATCGCAGTCGCCTGCGCCACGATCATGGGCGCAACGACAGCACCGCTGGCCTTTGCGGCCGAACGCAATGACGCCACCGGCACCGACAATCCGCAGGACCGTCGCGGTGACGCGACCGAAGGCAGCGACATGACGACCGGCCAGGGCCAGACGTCCAAGGAGGGCGTGGTACCTCAGCAGGGGCAGGCGGGCGAAGGTGCTCGCGGAACCGGCGGCACCACCGGGCAAGGCCAGAACGGTCAACCTGCAACGCCGTCGCAGCACGACGCCAATCGTGATCGGAACATGGACAACACCGAAGGAGGGCCGACCGATACGCGGCGCGGCGAGTTGACCGAAGCGGCCGACGCGCAATTCCGGCAGCTCGATGAACAGAATCGCGGCTATCTGGATTTCGCCGCAGTGAAGCGGATGACCGGTAACGACAAGAAGGCGTTCGAAAAGGCCGATCGCAACGGCGACGGGCGATTGAGCAAGGAAGAGTTCCGTGAGGTCTTCACCGAATGGCGCGGCAAGGACATGGGGGATGGCAAGCGTCCGAAGCCGAACACGTCGAACCGTGAGCTGCCGCACGACGGTTCGGACGACGGCATGAGCCGCACGAGGCCTGACCAGGGTTGAGAAACCCGGCTTGACGTCTCGAGAAGATGAGGTCAGGGCTCCGTGGACGACACGGAGCCCGTTTCTTGTGGGCTCTCGTACAGGGCGAGCCTGTTGTACAGCGTCTTCAGACTGATTCCGAGCGCGTTGGCGGTCTTGCGTTTGTCTCCATCGCATTTCGCCAGCGTGGCGAGTATCAACTCCCGCTGGGCCTCGGCCAGCGGTGTTCCGACCCAGACCTGCACCTTGCCGCTGGAGACCTCCGGTTTGCGGTGTTTCCTTGGCGGGCCATCTTGCAGCACGTCGGGTCCGATCACCGCATCGGCCAGGATGTGCGCACGGTAGATGGTGTTGCGAAGTTCGCGGACATTGCCGGACCAGGAGCGCTGCTGCAGATTCTCCAGCGCCTCGGCCGAGAACGTCTTGGCTGTGCCTGCCGACTCGTTGAATTCGTCGAGAAAGTGCCGCGCCAGCGGTGCGATGTCTTCATACCGCTCGCGCAACGCAGGAACGCGGATCGGGAAGGCCGCGAGGCGATACAGCAGGTCTTCACGGATCACGCCGTCCGCGAGGGCCTGAGCCGGCTCGCGATTCGTCGCCGAGATCACGCGGACGTCCGCCTTCAATTCCTCGATGCCGCCGACGCGATGAAAGCCTCCGGTCTCCAGCACCCGCAGCAGCTTGACCTGCATGTCGGGCGCCATTTCGGTGATCTCGTCGAGAAACAAAGTTCCACCGGCGGCGTGTTCGAAATACCCGGACTGTTGCTGGTGGGCACCCGTGTAGCTGCCCCGTTCGTGACCGAACAACTCGGCCTCGATCAGGGCTGCCGGAATCGCGCCGCAGTTGACCGGCACGAAAGGACCGTCGCGCCGTCGGCTGCGCCGGTGCACCGCGCGCGCGACGACTTCCTTGCCGGTGCCGCTCTCGCCGACCAGCAACACGGCGGCGTCCGTGTCGGCCACTCGCGAGATCTGGCGGTCGACCGACTGCATGGCAGCCGACAGCGCGTGAAGCGGTGGCGGACGCCGCGCCGATGCGGCGTTGACGGCGGTGGCCGTCGGCGGGGTGCGAGGACGATCCTCGATGCGGGTTCGCTTCATCGACGTCGACGCTTGGTTTCGGTGCGGCACCCCGATTGCTGAAACAGCAACGGGCGAAGTCGGCATGTTCGTCGGCTGCCAACACACGGAGAGTCATCATGCGTCACATTCGTTTCGTTCCAGTCCGGTCCCTCGTGGCGGTCGCTCTGCTCGCGGGATCCACCGGCGCCATGGCGCAGTCCACGACCAGCGAACGGTCGTCGTGGATTCCGGGCACCCATGAAGGCTACGTGGGGTTCAACGCCGGCGTGTCCGATTTCACCAACGCCTGTATTGCCGGGTATCCCTGCGATGATCGGGATGTCGGTTTCAAGGTATACGCCGGTGGCCAGCTGTACCGGATGCTCGGTCTGGAGGCCGGCTACGTGAACTTCGGATCGGCCGAACGGGCCGGTGGTGTGCAGCGCGCCCAAGGGG
>JAHCKV010000575.1 GCA_026125595.1 Burkholderiales bacterium
ACGACGGCGATGAAGGTCACCAAGGAAGAGACGTTCGGGCCGGTGGCACCCGTGTTCCGGTTCAAGACCGAAGCCGAGGCGATCGCGATGGCCAACGACACGGAATTCGGTCTGGCGGCGTACTTCTATGCCCGCGACATCGGCCGCGTGTGGCGTGTCGCGGAGGCAATCGAATCGGGCATGGTCGGTATCAACGTCGGCATCATCTCGAACGAGGTGGCGCCGTTCGGCGGCGTGAAGCAGTCCGGACTCGGTCGCGAGGGCTCCAAGTACGGCATCGAGGAATTCCTCGAGGTGAAGTACCTCTGCATGGGCGTGTGACGTCGGACAGCCGGACCGCTGATGAGGGTGGTCCGGCTGCCCGCCGACGTCGTTACTTCTTCGCCGTCGCGGCGGCCTTGGCTGCGTTTCCTGCAGCATCGCCAATGAACTCGAACTTCGCCTGCTCGTTGCTGAAGCAGTAGGTCTTGCCGTCCTGCGCCAGGTAGTTCACCGAGCAATCGGTCTTCACTTTCTTGCCGTTGGCGAGTCCCCAGGCGCATTGGTCGCCGAATTCTCCGGCGGCGGCGGACGTGGCGACAGCGGCGAGGGCGAATGCGAGTCCGCCGATCAACTTGTTCATGTTCAACTCCTTTCCATGGGTTCCCCTTGCGAGAGCAAGGTGACCCGGAATCTAGGGGAGCTCGGCGGATTGCCGCGCAGGCCGAATTCCCGATGCGGTCGGGAGCAAGGCACTGTCGCGCCGCGACCGCGCGGCATCACGGCGTGCGGGCGGCGAGGCCGTGGAAGGCTTTCATGAACGCGGCGGCCTTGATCTCGACCGCGGCCGGTGTGTCGCCGGGCTTGAACAACGCGGAGCCGAGCCCGAAACCATCCGCACCGGCAGCCCAGTACTCGGCCATGTGATCCGGCGTGATGCCGCCCACCGGCAGTACCGGCATGTCTTTCGGCAGCACGGCGCGCAACGCGCGCAACACCTTCGGTGGATGCGCTTCGGCCGGGAACAGCTTCAGGCCGTCGGCGCCGGCCGCGATCAGTGTGAACGCTTCGGTGGGCGTCGCGAAACCGGGCAACACCGTCATGCCGCGCTTCTTGGCGGCTTCGACCACCATCGGGTCTGCATGGGGCATCACGATGAGCCGCCCGCCGGCATCCACGACGCGGGCGACCTGGGTCGAATCCATCACGGTGCCGGCGCCGATCAACAGCGAATCGGCGAAACGCCCGGCGAGCAGCGCGATGCTCATGAACGGATCGGGCGAATTCAAAGGCACCTCGATCATCCGGAAGCCGGCGCGCGCCAGCACTTCGCAGACGTCCAGCACTTCGTCGGGACGGATGCCGCGCAGTATCGCCACCAGCGGACACTGCACGAGCCATTCATGGATGCGAGCCATCTTCAGCGTGCTCCGGATCGGGATCGGGCGATGTGGAACAGACCGCGGACGGCAGCGTCCGGATCGAGGATCTCGACGGCGATGCCGCGGGTCCGCAACGCCCGCGCATAGCGATCGACCAGCGCGGGCGCCCCGAGCAGATGCACGGCGGTGGTCGAGCGCACGGCTTCACGCAGTTCGTGACCGATCAGCAGGCCCGACAGGTATTGCGCCGCGGCTTCCGGGTCCAGACGGCCGGCGAGCGATTCGGCGCGAATGCCGAACAGATGGTGTGGCAAACCGCCCGGGGCCGATGCGCGCTGGACGCCGGCATCGAACGCGGTGAAATCGTCCGCACCGTGCCGCATCGTCCGGCCCAGGATGCTGTGATCGCGCAGCACCGCGAACAGTTCTCCGGTCATGAAGGTGCGGAACGTGATGATGCGGCCGTCGCGCAGCGTGATCCATTTGCTGTGGGTGCCCGGCAGGCAGACTGCGTGTTCGCCGGGACCGAGGTCGGCGGCGATGCCCAGGATCTGGGTCTCTTCGCCGCGCAGGACGTCATGGATGCCGCTGGCATCGCGGGTGATCAATCCAGGCACGATCCATCCGACGCGCGTCGGTGATCCCCATTGCACTTCAGTGAGGTGCGCGCCGACATCGGATGCGCCGACCGGGCAGGGCAGGTACGCGGCTTCGCGCCATCCCTGCCGGCTGCCCACCATGCCGCTCATCAGCACCGGCGCCACGCCGAGATTCAGCCAGTCACCCACCTGGGATTCGAGTGCCTCGGCAAAGCGCTGATCGTGGACGGCGAGAATGCCGAGCGCGGCTTCGCGCCGTTCGACGACGTGGCCGGCAGCGTCGAGCCGGAAGGCGCGAAAACCGGTGGTGCCCCAGTCGATGGCGATCATGCGGTGGGCGCGTCGCGGGACGCGATGTCGGTGGAAGGGCGCAGTCTACCCGCGACCTGCCGCGTCCTCACTCGAACAGGAATCGTTCCACGGCTTCGATCTGGTCATCGGCCATGAGCATCGGTGCATGGCCGACGCCGGAAAACTCCACCAGATGCGACCCGGACGGACCT
>JAHCKV010000576.1 GCA_026125595.1 Burkholderiales bacterium
GCGGCGGTGTCGTCGCTGTCGACGAACAGCGTCACGCTGCCGCCGAACAGGATCGCATCGTTGGTGCGACCCATGGCCTGCACGAAGTCCCGCGCCGGCGGCGGAATCGGTGCATGCCCGGTGCCATCGATGATCCGGTCGAGCGGGAACCCCAGCGTATGCGCCTTGTGCAGCGCGACTTCGAGCACGCGTGCCACGATCTGCAAGGTGCCGGCGAGGCTGTGCGTGGGCGTCAGGATGAAAGTCACGCTCGCCGCCGGAAGTCCGCAATCGGTCGCGACGCGTTCGATCAACGGGGCCGGCGGCACACGGTCCACCTCCAGCACGAACACCGCGGTGTCGTGAGGATCGGTGTAACCGAGTTCATCGAACAGCGTTTCGCGACGGGCGATGGCACGGCCCGGACCCGACGCGAGTGCGTGAAACGCGCTCCTGCCCTCGCCGTGCGCGAGGCTCCAGCCGGCGTACTGGCTGGCGAGGCATGCCAGTACCGGATCGCTGGCATGCACGTGCACCCGGGGCAGGCCACGATCGACGGCATCGCCCGGTACCAGCGTCACGGTGCCGAGTCCGCCCATGCAGATCTCGGCGATGCGTCGTCCTGCTTCGAGACCGCCGCGGTGCGCGATACCCGCGTCGACGATGCGGGCGCCGGATGGATCGGTGCCCACGCCGACGCGATACGCGTCGGCCGCGGCGACCAGGCCGGCAACCAGGGGTGCCGCGCCGGAATTGACGCTGGGGCGGGCGACGGGAGAGGCGACGGGTTCAGACATCGGGAGAAGGCGACTCAGCGTTCCAGGTGGAGATCATGCTGCGTACCGCGGCGATTCCGGCGCCGAGTTGCCGCCGCAGATCGGCGGTGCCGGATCCGGTTGCGAAGACGCTCAGGATCGGAGCGCCGGCCGCGATGGTACTGCCGGCGACGGGCAGGTCGCGACAGCCGGGAGGAAAAGTCGCATCCACCGGGACGATCAGCGGGCGATCGGCATAGACGATGCGCAGCGCGCGCCACGACGATCTACGGTCCGGGAGTTGCAGCGGGCCGTCGAAACTGCGCCGATGCCAGTGCACGAGTCCTTCGGGAAAATCGTCGTCGTACAACTCCGCGGTGGCCGTGGGTCGTGGGTTGATCTCGATGGCGACGGCCCGTTCGCCGTCCCACAGGAAGTCGAGTCCGTTCAGTCCGCGCAACGCCAGCACGCCGACCAGCCGATCGAGACGGTGTCCGATCGACGCCGCCACCGATGCCGGCAGCATCGCACCCGAATCGGCGCCGGCATGGCAGAACGGCAATGCTCCGACGGTGGTGAAGGCGAGGCGGTTGAAACCCAGCACGTGCGCGCGTTCGCCATCGGCGAGAAACGTCACGGAATGCGCATCGCCCGGCGCGATGCGCTGGTAGTAGCAGCGGCGTCGATGTCGCGCACCGGCCGCGGGCCGCACGTGGACGCCGCCGGCACCGCCGGTGCGCTTCTGCAGCCAGCCATCCGCAGCGCCGGGTGGATCGAGTCTCGTCTCGGGTACGTCCCATCCGGTGGCGGCCAGCAGCTCGAGGCCGAGCAACGGATCCTTCAGGGCCCGTACCCGGTCCGCAGCGTTGGCGCACAGGCGGCCGAAGCGGGCCACGCGGTCCAGTCGCGACGGCATGCGTTCGAAGCCGCTGCCGGTGATGATGATCGCGTGACGGTCGGCGGTGAGGCGTTCCAGTGCCGCCAGCATGCGGCCGGTGTGCAGCCCGATGCCGTGATCGAGTCCCACGGCATGGGTCGCGGCGAGCCGTCGGGTGTCGGCGTCGGCGAAGGCATCCAGCACGACGACGTCGCGCGCCGACTTGACCGCGGACTGCGCCAGCGAGCGGCCGGATACGGCGATGATCACCAGCAGGTCGGACAATGCGGTGTCGGTGGCGGGCGCGCCGCGCTAGTCGCGGACGGCGTCGAGGGCCTTCGCGAATGCATGGCGGAAATCGAGGTACTGCGCCTTTTCCGCCGCGCGCATCTGTTCGAACAGGCCGCGCTCGACCTGGTACTTGATGTTGCCCACGGCCAGCGCGCCGATGCCGATCGCATGGCCCGAACCCGCGTCCGGCAACGGCGCGCCATCGTCCATCACGCCGACATTCGCGATGCCCGGCGGCGGCACGGCGTTGACGTCGGCGGCGACCAGCAGCGCTTTCGCGTGCGGCAACTGTGCCGCCGGCAGCACTTCGACGCCGGCCTTCGCGGCGCCGATGACGACCTCGGTGGCCGGCAGCACATCGGCGAGGTCGGCCACGCCGACGCGCACCGGGGTCACGCGAAGATCGTAACGTTGCTGCAGCAGGGTCGTGCAGACGCGGGCCCGTCCGACATCGGCGTGACTGCCGAGCAACACGTCGGCACCCTCCTGGGCGGCAAGTGCGGCCGCCACGGTGCCGACCGGCCCGGTGCCGCCGAGGATCAGCACGCGCTTGCCCT
>JAHCKV010000577.1 GCA_026125595.1 Burkholderiales bacterium
CGAGTTCGGCTGCCGCGATCGGAGCCCCTCCGGACTGCGCCAGCGCCAGGGTCGGCTGCGCAATTCCCTGGGACTGCAGCCAGTCCGCCGCCACCGCGTGATCGGGTTTGGGCAGATCCACGCGGATGCAGCGGCTGCGGATCGTGGCCGGCAACCGTGCGGGCTGGCTGGTCACGAGGATGAAATAGGCACCCGTCGGCGGCTCTTCCAGGGCCTTCAGCAGCGCGTTCGCCGCCGCCACGTTCATCGCGTGGGCCGGGTGGATCAGTACGACGCGGGCCCGTCCGCGGTGGGCCGCGAGCTGCAGGAATGTCGTGGCCGCGCGCACGTCATCGACCGTGATCAGCTCACGACTGCGTTTGGTCTTCTCGTCACCGTCATCGGCTGCCGGTTCGGCGGCGGTGGCTGCGTCGGTTGCGGCCCGGCTCGGGTCGAGCAGCTTCAGATCGGGATGCTCGCCCGTGTCGAGCCAATGGCATTCGGCGCAGGTGCCGCAGGCCAGACCCTGGGGGGTGGGATCGGCGCACAGCAGCGAAGCTGCCGCGCCGTGGGCAAAGGCAGCCTCCCCCGTGCCGCGGACGGCCGTCAGCAGCAACGACTGCGGCCTCGACCGCCCCAGGAAATGATGGGACCAGACCGCCTCGTGCCACGGCAACAGCGTTCGGATCAACATCGATTTTCGGATTTTATCTAAAAAATTTATTTACAACGATCTGAAAGAATATCTTCAAGTTGTTTCGATATCACGTCGACGGAGCTGGAAGCGTCGATGACGGCGAACCGGTGCGGCTCCCGCTCGGCGCGATGCCGGTAGGCATCGCGGACCCGACGATGGAAAGCCTCCGCTTCAGCCTCGAACCGATCCGGCGCCGCCCGCTGTCCGGCGCGGTCCGCGGCGATTGTCGTCGACAGATCGAACAGCAGCGTCAGGTCCGGTGCGAAGCCAGGGTGCACCCATTGTGCCAGTGCCTCGATGCGGGTTTCGTCGATGCCGCGGCCGCCGCCCTGGTAGGCGAAGGTGGCGTCGGTGAAGCGATCGCACAAGACCCACTGCCCCTTCGCCAGCGCCGGCCAGACGACCTCCGTCAAATGCTGGCGCCGCGCTGCAAACATCAGCAGCAGTTCGGTATCCGGATCCGGTTTTTCATCCCGGGACAGCAACAATGCCCGCAGCTTCTCGCCGAGCACGGTGCCGCCCGGTTCCCGCGTGACGACGACGGTCTTGCCACGGCTTTGCAGCCAATCGCGCACCCGCGGAATGTGGGTGCTCTTGCCAGCACCGTCGATGCCCTCGAACGTGATGAATCGACCGGTCACGGGTCAGCGCCGCTGGATCTGGAACCGGTACACCGCCCGGTTGTGGTCGTTCAGGTTATGCGAGAACTCAGAAGAACCGTCGCCGCGCGCGACGAAATACAGCGCCTTGGTCGCCGCCGGCCGAGCGGCCGCCGCCAAGGCAGCTTCACCGGGCAACGCGATCGGTGACGGCGGCAATCCAGCCCGGGTGTAGGTGTTCCAAGGTGTATCCGTTTCGAGGTCGCGCCGGCGCAGGTTGCCGTCGAACTGCGGTCCGACGCCGTAGATGACGGTGGGGTCGCTCTGCAGGCGCATGCCGATGCGCAACCGGTTGGCGAACACGCCGCCGATCATCGGGCGATCTTCCGGATGGCCGGTTTCCTTCTCGATGATCGACGCGAGAATCAACATCTCATAGGGCGTGGAGACGGCAATGTCGGCTGCGCGCTCCGCCCACTGGGCATCCAGCTTGGTCTGCATGCGATCCCGGGCCGCCCGCAGCAGAACCAGATCGGAGGTCCCGGGACTGAAGCGATAGGTATCGGGGAAGAACAAACCTTCCGGGCTGGCTTCGGCTGCACCGATTCGCTGCAGGATCTGGCGATCGTCGAGTCCGACGGAATCGTGGCGCACGTCCGGATGCGCATCGAGTGCCGCGCGCACCTGCCGGAAACCCCATCCTTCGACGAAACGGACTTCCACTTGCACCACTTGACCCGCCACCATGCGGTCCAACAACGCGCTCGGCGACAGATCCGCGGAAATCTCGTAGACGCCCGCCTTGAGCTGCGCGCCTTGTCCGCGCCAGCGTGCCAGCGCCGTGAAAGCCCAGGGCCAGCGGATCACGCCTTGTTGCGTCAGCCGGTTCGAGATCGCCCGCAGGCCCATCCCTGGCTCGACGGTGACCCGGACCGGCGTCGGCGAGAAACCGAGGGGGGTTCGCGCGAAGCGGTCGAACGTGTATGCGGCACCAATGCCGACCAGCACCAGGACCAGCAGGATCACGCGGGAGATCCGCCCGCATTGCCGGCACCCTTCATCGTGAAGGTACGACACCGGCTGGCTCGGACGGGACTTCACGGGCAGCGCGGACCTGCAGCCACCGCGCCGCCCCGGGCCTCAGACCACCCGGAAGACCAGCGTACCGTTGGTGCCACCGAA
>JAHCKV010000578.1 GCA_026125595.1 Burkholderiales bacterium
GAACGGTTCGTCGAGCAGCAGCACCCTGGGCTCGACCGCCAGCGCGCGGGCCAGCGCAATGCGTTGCCGCTGTCCACCCGACAGTTGATGCGGGTAGCGATCCGCCAACCAGTCGAGCTGCACCAGTCCGAGCAGTTCGTGCACCTTGCGGCGGATCTCCGCCTCGGGCGGTCGCGTGCCGCGGGGCCGTACCCGCAGGCCGAACGCGACGTTCTCGAAGATCGTCATGTGCCGGAACAGCGCGTAGTGCTGGAACACGAAGCCGACGCGGCGATCGCGCACATGGGTGGTCGTGATGTCTTCGCCGTGGAATCGGACCGCACCGGTGTCGAGCGTTTCCAATCCCGCGATCGCTCTCAGCAGCGTGGTCTTGCCCGATCCCGACGGACCGAGCAGGGCCAGCAGCTCGCCGGTCTCGACGTCCAGATTCACGTTGTCCAGGGCGGCGAACGTTCCGAAGCGCCGGCTGGCGTCCTTCACTTCAATGCTCATGGGAGGTCTCCGGCATTCATCGGCGGTTCGCGTCGCGGTGATCGAGACGACGCTCGACCCACACTTTCAGCACCAGGGTGACCAGTGCCAGCAACGCGAGCAGCGAGGCCACGGCGAAGGCCGCAACCGACTGGTAATCGTTGTAGAGAACCTCGACGTGCAGCGGCAACGTGTTGGTGAGGCCGCGGATGTGACCGGACACCACCGACACGGCGCCGAACTCGCCCATCGCGCGCGCGTTGCACAGGATCGTGCCGTACAGCAGACCCCACTTGACGTTGGGCAACGTCACGCGCCAGAACGTCTGCCAGCCGCTCGCGCCCAGCACGACCGCGGCCTCTTCCTCGTCGTTGCCCTGCGCCTGCATCAGCGGAATCAGCTCGCGCGCGACGAAGGGGAACGTCACGAACACCGTGGCCAGCACGATCCCGGGCACAGCGAAGATGATCTTCACGTCGTGCGCCGCCAGCCACGGCCCGAACCATCCCTGCATGCCGAACACCAGCACGTAGATCAGGCCGGACACCACCGGCGACACCGAGAACGGCAGGTCGATCAACGTGATCAACAGTTGCCTGCCGCGGAAATCGAACTTGGCGATGGCCCACGCCGCCGTCACGCCGAACACCAGGTTCAGCGGCACCGCGATGGCGGCGGTCAGCAAGGTCAGCCGGATCGCCGCCAACGCGTCGGGTTCGGTGACGGCCGCGAAATAGACATTCAGCCCCTTGGACAGCGCCCGCTGGAACACTGCCGCCAGCGGCACGACCAGGAACAGCACGAGAAACCCGATGGCGATGCCGATCAGCAACCAGCGCAGCCACGCCGGCTCGTGAGTCGCACCGGTGATGCGTGCGGCGCTCGCGGCACGCGGCACCGACATCGGCAGCGACGGCAGCGCTTCAGCGTCCACGGCGCATCCACCATTGCAGCAGATTGATGATCAGCAGCAGCACGAACGAGATCAGCAGCATCACGACCGCCAGCGCCGTGGCGCCCGCGTAGTCGTACTGCTCGAGCTTGGTGATGATCAGCAGCGGCGTGATCTCGGACACCATCGGGATGTTGCCGGCGATGAAGATCACCGAGCCGTATTCACCCACCGCGCGGGCGAAGGCCAGCGCGAATCCGGTCAACAGTGCCGGGGTCAGGGTCGGCAGCAGCACGCGGATGAACGTCTGTGCGCGCGTCGCGCCCAGTGTGGCCGCGGCCTCTTCGAGTTCCGATTCCAGATCTTCCAGCACCGGCTGCACCGTCCGCACCACAAAGGGCAGGCCGATGAAGGTCAATGCCACCAGGATGCCCAGCGGCGTGAACGCGATCTTGATGCCGAGCGGTTCGAACCACGCGCCGATCCAGCCGTTGCCGGCGTAGATGGAAGCCAGCGCAATGCCGGCCACCGCCGTCGGCAGCGCGAAGGGCAGGTCCACCAGCGCATCCACCACGCGGCGCCCCGGAAACGCATAGCGCACCAGCACCCATGCCACCAGCAAGCCGAACACGGCATTGATGCCGGCGGCCAGCAACGACACGCCGAAGGTCAACCGGAACGAAGCCAGCACCCGCGGATCGGTGACGATGTCGACGAACTCGGCGAAGCCCAGCGTGGCGGTCTTCAAGAACGCGGCCGACAGCGGCACCAGCACCACCAGGCTCAGGTAGAGCACGGTGCAGCCGAGCGCCAGCCCGAATCCGGGCAGCACACTGTGACGTCGCAGCAACAGCGCCATGGCCGGAATCCGCCGGTCAGCGGCGCTTGCCGTAGATCTGGTCGAACACGCCGCCGTCGGCGAAGTGGGTCTTCTGCGCCTTCTGCCAGCCTCCGAAGGCGGCATCGACGGTCACCAGCGGCAGTTTCGGAAACTGGCTGGCGAAGCGCGCCGCCACCGCCGGCGTGGTCGGACGGAAGAAGTGGCGGCCGAAGATCTCCTGCGCCTCATCGGTGTACAGGAA
>JAHCKV010000579.1 GCA_026125595.1 Burkholderiales bacterium
CTTCGCCGGCAAGCTGATCGGGCTCGATCTGAAGTTCGACCAGCTCGATGCCGCGCAGCTCGGGCAGGTGGCAGCGATCGCCGCCGGCTTCACGGGTCTGTTGAGCCTGTTCAACATTGCCGGTCGCATCTTCTGGGCGTCGTTGTCCGACAAGCTCGGTCGCAAGAACACGTATTTCATCTTTTTCGTGCTGGGCTTCGTGTTGTACGCGCTGGCACCGAAGGCAGGTCACGCCGGCAGCGTCGCTCTGTTCGTCGCGTTGTTCTGCGTGATCCTGACCATGTACGGCGGCGGGTTCGCGACCATTCCTGCGTATCTCGCCGACATGTTCGGCACGCAGATGGTCGGTGCCATTCACGGGCGTCTGCTGACGGCGTGGTCGGTGGCCGGCGTACTGGGGCCGGTGCTCGTCAACTACATCAACGATGCGCAGATCCGCTCCGGCGTGCCGAAAAGCGAAGCCTACGATTTCACGATGTACGTGCTGGCGGCGCTGCTGGTCGGCGGTTTCCTGTGCAACTTCCTGGTCCGGCCGGTCGCTGCCAAATGGTTCATGACGGACGACGAACTGGCCGCCGAGCGCAAGCTGGCCCACGACCGGGTGCAGCAGACCATGGTGGGTGCTTCCGGTGCCGGCCCCAGCGGTGCTGCCAGCAGCCCGGCGATCGTGGCGGCGTTCTGGCTGCTGGTCGGCATCCCGCTCGCCTGGGGTATCTACAAGACGTTCGAGAAGGCGGTGGTGCTGTTCCACTGACCGTGACGTTCCGTCCCCCGGCCTTCGGCGGGACACCGGAGGCCGATTCGCGCTAATCTCTCCGTCAGAAGCATTGGCGCAGCCCGCGACCGGTGCCGCCTCGGAGGAGGACATTGCGATGATGACGGACCGTCAACGCCGCTTTCGAGCGGAGTATCAGGCCCAGATCAGTCCCTGGTACAACGGCCTGGTACATGTGGGCGTGATGTACGCGGTGGGGATCACGGCGCTCGCCTGGTGCCTGATGCAGTTGCAGAACGCCACGTGGGAATGGCTGCTGGTCATCCCGGTGTTCCTGTTCTCGAATCTGTTCGAATGGTGGATCCACAAGTATGTGATGCACCGCCTGGTCGACGTGTTCGCGCTGCGCGCCATCTACGACCGGCACACGCGCCAGCATCACCAGTATTTCACCGATGGTGAGATGACCGTCGATTCGACGCGTGAATTCCGGATCATCTTCTTCCCGTGGCGGGCCATGGCGACATTCATGGCGTTCGGAACGCCGTTCGCGCTGCTGCTGGGCTGGGCCGTCAATCCGAACGCCGGGTACATCCTGATGGTGACCATCATCGGCCAGTACCTGATCTACGAGACGTTCCACTACTGCTGCCACGTGCACGAGAACGCTTTCGTGCGCCACATGCCGTTCGTGAACACGATCCGCCGTCACCACACCGCGCATCACAATCAGGGGCTCATGATGGAGCGCAACATGAACCTGACCTTTCCGATCGCGGATTGGCTGATGGGTACCAGTGACCTGAATCGCGGCCTGCTGGGCCACATCTTCAACGGCTACAGCGAGCGGCATGTGAAGCCGGAACTGCAGCCGGCCCGCGACAAGCACGGCAGCCGAGGACTGCAGGCCGTGCAATAGCCGCGGCTTCGCGCCGCCGTTACAGCGCTCCGTCGAACGGCTGCACTTCCACCAGCGCGCCGGCGTCGAGGTTGCCGGTGGTGTCCGAAAGAATCACGAAGCAATTGGCCTGACTCATCGACGACAGGATGCCGGAGCCCTGATCGCCGGTGACGCGCACTGTCCAGCCACCGTCGACGGGCGTCAGGATGCCGCGCTGAAACTCCGTGCGCCCCGGCGCCTTGCGAATGGCACCGGTCAGTTTTGCGTGGAAGGTCGGTGCCGCGGTCACTGCGGTTTGCCCCATCAGGATCTGCAGCGCCTCGCGGACGAACTGATAGAACGTGACCATCACGGCGACCGGGTTGCCGGGCAATCCGAAGAAATGGGCCGCACCGATCTTGCCGAACGCCAGCGGTCGTCCCGGCTTCATCGCGATCTTCCAGAACAGCACGCGGCCGAGGCGATCGAGCATCTGCTTGACGTAATCGGCATCGCCGACCGAAACGCCGCCGCTGGTGATGACGACGTCGGCGGCGGCGGCCGCCGTCGCGAAAGCCTGCTCCACCGCTTCGGGCGTATCGCGGATCACCCCCATGTCGATGACGTCGCAGCCCAGCCGGGTCAGCATGCCGTGGATCGTGTAGCGGTTGGAATCGTAGATCTGGCCCGGACCGAGCGTGCCGCCGATGCCGACAAGCTCGTCGCCGGTCGAGAAGAAGGCGACGCGCAGCTTGCGGAACACGGCGACCTCACCGATGCCGAGCGACGCCAGCAGGCCCAGTTCGGCCGCGCGCAGCGGTTGTCCGCGTCGCAGCAC